>JAUSBQ010000211.1 GCA_030651965.1 Pseudolabrys sp.
GTTTCGGCGGGAGATGGGTTTGCGACGGGAGCCGGCGGCGTCTCGGTGTCGCCGGCGGCTTCGCGCAGAATGGTGCGCACCTCGTCCTCGACCGAGCGGCCATGACGCGCCGCGCGCAGCCGCAATTGCTGCTTGAGGGCCTCGTCGATCTGGCGGACGGTCAGCGATGCCATGATTTAATAGTCAATACAGAGGTTTAACAACGCAAGATTGCATTGCAATCAATGCAATCATAGCCCGAGCGGAGAATTATTCAAGCCGCGCTTGACCGGAGCACGCGTCCTTTGTATTTAACCGATAGGTTATTTAACCAGTAGGTTCATAACATACATGCCAGCCCCCGCGGACCGCCTCAGCGCCACCTTTTCGGCTCTCGCCGATCCGACGCGGCGCGCCATCCTGGCGCGGCTCGCGCTCGGCGAGACCTCGGTGTCGAAGCTGGCGGCGCCGTTCGAAATGAGCCTGCCGGCGATCTCCAAGCATCTCAAAGTGCTCGAGCGCGCCGGCCTGATCACGCGCGGCCGCGATGCGCAGATGCGCCCGTGCAAGATCGAGGCGTCGGCGCTGATCGGCGTCGATGACTGGCTGACCGACTACCGCAAGCTCTGGGAAGCGCGGCTCGATCGCCTCGACGATTATTTGCAGGAGTTGCAGGAGTTGCAGGCGAAGTCAGCCGAGGAAGAAAAAAATGGCCAAAAAAAATAGCCTCGATCTCGACCCCGCGCCGAAAAACGACCGTTCAGGCCAGACTGCGCAAGGCGTTGCGCAATTGATCGGCGCTGCCATTGGCGATCAGGAACTCGACCTCGACATGGGCCGCTTTCCAGGTCGGATAGGCCTTCTGCAGCAAGGCGCGGCCGGCCGCGGTGATGATCAGGCGGCGGCTTCGCTTGTCGTCCTTGTCGACCCCGACTTTCAACAAACCGCGCCGTTCCAGCGGCTTGAGATTGGCGGTGAGCGTGGTGCGGTCCATCGCCAGCAGCGTTGCGACGCTGCCGATCGTCGGCGGTTCCGGGCGATTGAGCGACACCAGCAGCGAAAACTGGCCGCTGGTGAGATCGAACGGCCGCAATGCCTCGTCGAAACGCCGCGCCAGCATACGCGCGGCGCGTTGCACATGCAGACACAGGCAGGCGTCGCGCACCTCGATGGTGGCGGAGAACGGCAAAACATCGTCGGCATCCGGCCGGACATTCCGCCGCGCTGTCTGGCGGGTTGACATAAGTCAAGATAGGTTGATATCAACGTATTTGTCAAGAAAGCAGATCATCCGAAGGGAAGCGCCATGCAAGTTACCCCCTATTTGATGCTGGACGGCCGCTGCGAGGAAGCACTCGAATTCTACAAAAAGGCGGTCGGCGCCGAGATCGGCATGCTGATGCGATTCAACGAGGCGCCGGAAGGCAGCTGCGCGCCCGCCGCCGGCGACAAAGTCATGCATTCCTCCTTCAAGATCGGCGACACTTTGTTGATGGCCTCCGACGGCAACAACGCCGGCAAACCGGAGTTCAAGGGCATCTCGCTGTCGATCAACGCCAAGGACGAAGCCGATGCCGACAGGATGTTCAAAGCGCTCGGTGACGGCGGGCAGGTGCAGATGCCGATGGACAAGACATTTTTCGCCAAGCGATTCGGCATGGTCGCCGACAAGTTCGGCGTCAGCTGGATGATCATTGCCGAATAGTCGCCCTCATCCTGAGGAGCATTGCCATTAGCGCGTTACGCGCGTCTTCGACGCACTAAGGCAATGCGTCTCGAAGGATGGGCCACATGGTTCGAGACGCGCTGCTTGCGCAGCGCTTCTCACCACGAGGATCGAGGGAGCAGCCGGGTCTCTCCGGCGGGATGCACTGGAGGATTTGCGATGCTTGATAGAAACAAGACGCTCACGCCCGCGACCGAACTGGCGCAGAACTGCAAGGTCCGCTACCCGAACGAAAGCGCCGACTATCGCCGCGCGCGCACCGCGTTGCTCGCCGAGGAAATCGAACTGCGGCGGCACATCGAACGTGTCGCAGAAATGCGCCGCGCATTGCCACCGGGCGGCACAGTGAAGAATTACCGGTTCATCGGCGAATCCGGGCCGATCGATCTGGCCCGGATGTTCGGCGACAAGCAGACGCTCGTCATCTACAGCTACATGTTCGGGCCGCAGCGAGAGAAACCATGCCCAATGTGCACGTCGCTGCTCAGTGCCTGGGACGGCGAGGCGCGCGACATCATGCAGAATGTGGCGCTGGCGGTGATCGCCCGCTCCTCAATAGATCGCCTGATGGAATTCAAATGGGAGCGCGGCTGGCGCAGCCTCAAACTATATTCCGACACCAGCGGCGAATTCAGCCGGGACTATCATGCCGTCTCGGCGGAAGGCAACGACGACGCCGGGCTGCATGTGTTCACGAAGCAGGATGGCACGATCCGCCACTTCTGGAGCGGCGAGATGGACGGCAGCACCGCCGATCCGGGCCAGGATCCGCGCGACGCGCCCGACCTGATGCCGCTATGGACTGTGCTCGACTGCACGCCTTCCGGCCGCGATCCCAAGTGGTATCCGAAGCTTGAATACGGCCGCTGATCGCGCGTCACCGCCCATAAAAATCAGCTTCCAGGAGAGACAACGCCATGCCCGCTGCCGCTGCGCCATCCAAAGACTTTGTCATTTCGCGTGTCTTCGATGCGCCACGCCAGCTGCTGTGGCGCTGCTTCACCGAGCCGGAGCGCATGCAGCAGTGGTGGGGGCCGAAAGGTGTCAAGATCATCAAGGCACAAATGGATTTGCGCATCGGCGGCACCTTTCTCTACGGCATGCAGAATCCGGACGGCCAGATCATGTGGGGCCGGATGATCTATCGCGAGATCACGCCGCCCGAGCGGTTGGTGTTTATCAACTCATTCTCCGATGAAGCCGGCGGGCTAAGCCGTCATCCGCTTGCGCCGCAATGGCCGCTGCAAATGCTGTCGATCTTTACCTTCGACGAAGAGCCGGGCGGCAAAACCCGTTTCACCGTGCATTGGTCGCCCTATGAGCCGACGCCGGAAGAACAGGCCGTGTTCGATGCCGGTCATGGCAGCATGACCATGGGCTGGAGCGGCACGCTCGAAAAACTCGAGACCTATGTCGCCAAAGCAAAGTAACGCGGAAAACACTTTGGAGGAAATGCGATGCCGATCGCCAAGCAACAGATCACGCCCTGCCTCTGGTATGACAAGAACGCCGAAGAGGCGGCGAATTTCTACATCACCGTCTTCAAGAATTCGAAGATCAACAACATCGTTTACTTCGGCGAGGCAGGACAGGAAGTCCACGGCGGCAAGCCCGGCGCGGTGCTGGTGGTCGACTTTGAACTGGACGGCCAGAAATTTTCCGGATTGAACGGCGGGCCGCTTTTCAAGTTCAGCGAAGCAATCTCTTTCCAGGTACCCTGCGAGACCCAGGAAGAAATCGATTACTACTGGTCTGCTTTGACCAAGGGCGGCAGCGAAAGCGAATGCGGCTGGCTGAAGGACAAGTTCGGCCTGTCATGGCAGGTCTTCCCCACGCGCCTGCTCGACATGCTGCGCGATCCGGACCGCAAGAAAGCCGACCGCGCCATGAGCGCGATGATGACGATGTCGAAAATAGACCTGGCAACGATCGAGCGTGCCTACGCCGGTCAATAGTCTCCGCAATATTCACAAGGGAAACGCACATGACTTACGTCGATGGTTTTATCGTTCCGGTGCCGAAGAAGAAACTGGCCGCCTATCGCAAGATCGCCAAACTGGCCGGCAAGGTTTGGATGGATCACGGCGCGCTCAGCTATGTCGAATGCGTCGCCGACGACGTGAAAAAGGGCAAGCGCACCTCATTCCCGCGCAGCGTCAAGCTGAAACCAACCGAAGTGGTGGTGTTTTCCTGGATCACGTATTCATCACGCAAGTCTCGAGACGTCATCATGGACAAGGTCATGAAGGACAAGCGGCTGGCGGCGATGATGGACCCGAAGTCCATGCCGTTCGACGGCAAGCGCATGATCTTCGGCGGCTTCAAGACGATGATGGAATTCGGCGCCTAGGGCGAATGGAGACCGATGTGTTGAAGATTTTTCTGATTATCGCCGCGGTTCTGGTTGTAGCGGTCACTGTCGTACTCGCTCTCGCGACGACCAAGCCCGACACATTCCGGGTGACGCGCACGACGACGATCAAGGCGCCGCCGGAGAAGATCTATCCGATGATCGCCGATTTTCATCGCTGGACCGCGTGGTCGCCTTACGAGAACAAGGACCCCGCAATGAAGCGCACCTATGGCGGCACGCCGGGCGCTGTCGGGCAAACCTACGGCTGGTCCGGTGACAAGAACACCGGCGTCGGCAGCATGACGCTGACGGAAGCCGCGCCGTCGTCCAAGGTCGCACTCAAGCTCGATTTCATCAGCCCGTTCGAAGCTCACAATACGGTGGTGTTTTCAATTGTGCCGCAGGGTGACGGCACAATAGTCAACTGGGATATGCAGGGCCCGACGCCGTTCATCGGCAAGATCATGCATGTGTTCATGAACATGGACAAAATGGTCGGCACCGATTTCGAGGTGGGCCTCGCCAATCTCAAAGCTCAGGCCGAGAAATAGGAGCCTTCGATGAGTATCGCCGCCGCAACCAAAGCGCCGGAACGCGCGCTGACCGTCACGCGGGTGCTCAACGCGCCGCGCGAAATGGTGTTCAAAGCGTGGACCGATCCGAAGCAACTGATGCAGTGGTGGGGCCCGGCGCACCATCCCGCGACGCAAATCGATATGGACGTCCGCACCGGCGGAAAATGGCGCAATTGCCTGCGCTCGGTCGCGGACGGCAGCGAGCTTTGGCACCACGGCGTGTTCCGCGAAGTGGTCGAGCCCTCGCTGCTGGTCTTTACGTTTGCCTGGGAGGAAGAAGGCGAGCGCGGCGTCGAGAACCTGGTGACGATCACGCTCGAAGACCTCGGCGGCAAGACCAAGCTGACCTTGCACCAGGTGCCGTTCCAGTCCGACGCCGAATGCGATGGTCATGGCGAAGGCTGGACGAGCACGTTTGGAAGGTTGGCGGAGTTTGTGGAGGCTGCCTGAGGCGGGTGCTTGTCCCGGGCGCAGCGCAGCGTGAAACGATGCGCTGCAGAACCGGGACCGTCACAGATTCAGAATATGGAACGGCCCCGGCTCTGCGTCGCAACACCATAGTGCGTCGAAGACGCGCGCTAACGCGCTTATGGTGCTGCGCCGCGTCCGGGGCACGAGACCGCATTACACCAACAGCCACGCAATCCAGCCGAGCATCAGCGCGATCATCCACAGTCCGCCGGTAGCCCAGCGGTTGCGCCGGGCCTCGGCGCGGCCGATGGCTTCGACCGATTCCGGCGCCAGCACCAGCCCGTTGCGGGTGATGTCGTCGATCTGGTCGAGGATGGTGCCGGCGCGGTTGAGCAGCGACGGCACCTGACCGAGAAAGCGGCCGAGCTCGCCGGCGCCTTCGACCGCGCCTTCAAGTTTGCCGGCGGGGCCGAGATGGCGCGCGATCCATTCGCGCACCACCGGATCGGCGGTCGACCACATGTCGAGCTTGGGGTCGAAAGTGCGCGCGACGCCTTCGACGACCACCATCGTCTTCTGCAACAGCAGCAGTTCGGGCCGCGTGCGCATGTCGAACAGGCCGGTGACCTCGAACAGCAGCATCAACAGCTTCGCCATCGAAATGTCTTCGGCGGTGCGGTTGTGAATCGGCTCACCGATGGCGCGGATCGCCTGCGCGAAGTCCGCCACCGAATGATGCCGCGGCACATAGCCGGCGTCGAAATGCACCTGCGCGACGCGGTGATAATCGCGGGTGATGAAGCCGTAGAGAATCTCGGCGAGAAAGCGCCGTTCCTTCGGGCCGAGCCGGCCCATGATGCCGAAGTCGACCGCGACCAGCCTGCCATCGGCGTCGACGAACAGATTGCCCGGATGCATGTCGGCGTGGAAAAAACCGTCGCGCAAAGCGTGGCGCAGGAAACTTTGAATGACGTTGCGGCCGAGCGCCGGCAGATCGAGCCCGCGCGCTTCCAGCGCGGCGCGGTCGTTGAGCGGCGTGCCGTCGATCCATTCCAGCGTCAGCACTTCGCGCGCGGTGCGGTCCCAGTCGACGGTCGGCACGCGGAAATTCGGATCGTCCTTGGTGTTCTCCGCCATTTCGGACGCGGCGGCCGCTTCCAAGCGGAAATCCATTTCGATCTTGACCGAGCGCGCCAAAGTAGCGACCGCTTCGACCGGACGCAGGCGCTGCGCTTCGGTGGACAGCTTCTCGGCGGTGCGCGCGGCAAAGAAGAAGGCGTCGAGATCGGCGTTGAGACGGCGCTCGATGCCGGGGCGAAGAACTTTCACCGCGACGGTTTTGCGTTCGCCGTTAACGTCGATGTCGGCCTTGTGGACCTGCGCGATCGACGCGGCGGCAACCGACGGGCCGAGGCTGGCATAGACCGCGCTCACGGGTCTATCGAAAGCGGCGACGATGACGGCTTCCGCTTCGCTTTGCGGAAACGGCGGCATGCGGTCTTGCAGGCTCTCCAGGCTTTTCGCGATCTGTGCGCCGACGACATCCGGCCGCGTCGCCATGAACTGGCCGAGCTTGACGTAGGTTGGTCCGAGCTTGGTCAGCGCCGCGGCGAGGCGGCCCGAGCCTTCTTTGGCACTGGGACGTTCGATCAGCCGCGCCAGCGCGATGAAGCTGCGTTCCGGCAGCGGCAGACCGCGCGTATCGACCAGCGCGAACACGCCTTCGCGCGCTAGCACATAGCCGGTGCGGGCCAGCCGCGTGAGATGAGACAAAGAAGAGATCACAATTTCCAGCCTGAATGCATCGCCACCACGCCGCCAGTCATCGATGTGAACGAGACGCGGCGGAAGCCCGCCTCCTCGATCATCGATGCGAACACTTTGGGTTTGGGAAACTTGCGGATCGACTCAACGAGGTAGGCATAGGCCTCGCGGTCGCCGGTGACAGTGCGGCCGATGGTAGGGATGACATGCCGTGAATACAGGTCGTAGATTTTGTCGAGGCCGGGCACATCGACGTTTGAGAACTCCAGGCAGAGGAAACGGCCGCCATGCTTGAGCACGCGGTGCGCTTCGCTTAGAGCGCGCGCGATGCGCGGCACGTTGCGGATGCCGAAGGCGATGGTGACACAGTCGAAGCTCTTGTCTGGGTAGGGCAGTTCTTCGGCATTGCCCTGCTCGAAAGTGACCCTGTCGTCGAGGCCGCGCTCGGCGGCGCGCTCGCGGCCAACAGCCAACATCTCGGCGTTGATGTCGCAGACCGTGACGCGCGTGTTGGGCCCGCCGGCTTCAACCGTGCGGAACGCCACGTCGCCGGTGCCGCCGGCCAGATCGAGCAGCGCGAACGGCCGATCGGACTTGTGAGGCGGATTAACCGCCGTCACCAGCGCGTCCTTCCAGGCGCGGTGCAGCCCGCCCGACATCAGGTCGTTCATCAGGTCGTAGCGGCGCGCGACCGAGTGGAAAACCTCGTCCACCAGGCCCTGTTTGTCGGCCAGGGGCACGGTCTGGTCGCCGAAATGCGTCTCTTCTTGCGGGGTCATAAGCCAATAGTCCTTTGCGGGCAGGACCATAGCGCGGCGGGCGGCGGGGCGCTATGTGTGAACGCTGGAGCGGTTAACCATGCCCGAGCTACCCGAAGTCGAAACCGTGCGCCGTGGCCTGGCCCCGGTCATGGAAGGCGCCCGTTTCGCCAAGGTCGAGGTGCGCCGAGGCGACCTGCGCTGGCCGCTGTCCAAGGACTTCGCCAAACGGATCACCGGCGCCACGGTCGACGGCCTCGGCCGCCGCGCCAAATACCTGATCGCGGATTTGTCGACCGGCGACGTCTTGATGATGCATCTCGGCATGTCCGGCTCGTTCCATATCATTCAGGATGCCAAGAACGTGCGGCCCGGGGATTTCCATCACGAGCGCGGCAAGATCGGCGCGCACGACCACATCGTCTTTCACATGTCGAATGGCGCGACGGTGACGTTCAACGATCCGCGCCGCTTCGGTTCGATGAAGCTGGTGGCGCGCGCCAAGCTAGACAGCGAGCCGTTGTTGAACGCGCTCGGGCCGGAGCCGCTCGGCAATGAATTCGACGCCTCGCTGCTGGCGCGCGCCTGTCAGGCTAAGAAGACGTCGCTGAAGGCGGCGCTGCTCGACCAGCGCGTCGTTGCCGGCCTGGGCAATATCTATGTCTGCGAGGCGCTGTATCGGGCGCGTCTCGCGCCGAAGCGGCAGGCTTCCACGATTGCCGACCGCAAGGGCGCGCCGAACCAACGCGCGGTTGCGCTGGTCGAAGCCATCAAGGCGGTGCTGCACGACGCCATCAAGGCCGGCGGCTCGTCGCTGCGCGATCATCGCCAGGCCGACGGGTCGCTCGGCTACTTCCAGCACAGTTTCAGCGTCTACGACCGCGAGGGCCAGCCGTGCCCGAATTGCAAAAGCACGATCAAGCGTATCGTGCAGAACGGCCGCTCGACATTTTATTGTCCGGCGTGCCAGAAATAGAAAAGATCACCGGGAGAGATCGCCAATGGCATACGAAAACCTCATCGTCGAAACCAAGGGCCGGGTCGGCGTGATCCGGCTCAACCGGCCGCAGGCGCTCAATGCGCTCAACCGCGCGCTCGTCCTCGAATTGACGCAGGCGATCGACGCCTTCGAAGCCGATGACGCGATCGGCTGCCTGCTGATCACCGGCAGCGACAAGGCTTTCGCCGCCGGCGCCGACATCAAGGAAATGGCGGACAAGACATTCATCGAAGCCTATCTCGGCAATTTCACCGCCGACTGGCATGCGCCGACGCGGGCACGCAAGCCGATCGTCGCGGCGGTGGCCGGCTTCGCGCTCGGCGGCGGCTGCGAACTGGCCATGCAGTGCGACATCATCATCGCCGCCGACAACGCGAAGTTCGGCCAGCCGGAAATCAAGCTCGGCGTCATCCCTGGCATCGGCGGCACGCAGCGTCTGACGCACGCGGTCGGCAAGGCCAAGGCGATGGATATGATTCTGACCGGACGCATGATGGATGCGGCCGAGGCCGAGCGGTCCAATTTGGTGGCGCGCGTGGTGCCGGCGGGGACCCTGATGGACGAGGCGCTGAAAGCCGCCGACACCATCGCCACTATGTCGCTGCCGTCGGTGCTGGCGGGCAAGGAAGCGGTCAACCGCGCCTTCGAGTCGAGTCTTGCCGAAGGCGTCGTGTTCGAACGGCGCATATTCCATGCGCTGTTTGCGACCGAGGATCAGAAGGAAGGCATGAAGGCTTTCGTCGAGAAGCGGAAGCCGCAGTGGAAGAATAAGTAGCGGCATTACCTGCCCCGGACGCGTCGCAGCACGAGCCATTCTCCGTTCGCCCCCGCGAAGGCGGGGGCCCAGTTCTTCCTTTCAGTGCGTTGGCCAAGGCTGGGTCCCCGCTTCCGCGGGGACGAACGGAAGTTTTATCTACTTCCTCACGCAGATAATCCGCACCACCGACGCCGATGTGTCACCGCTTTGCGCCGTCACCGCCGGCACATGGTGCGCGTCGAGAAAGCCGCGGATGGTCGCCGCGCGGATCAGGCGCAGCGGCGGCATCGCCGGTTTGGCGCTGGCGAGAACGGCATTGCGCATTTCCGCCATGCCGACGAAACGGCCGTCACCGTCGAGCGCGGCGGCGCCGGAAAATCCGGCCAGCGGTTCGGGCTGCCGCAACTCGATCGAATTGCCGTCGGTCACGCGCGCCTTGATCTCGGTGACTTTGCCGCGAACGGTTTGCTCTTTCGGATCGGGAATGCCGGCCAAGGTCACGTCGGCGGCTTTGAATGCCGCCGCGTCGTGCGTCACCGCCAGCGGCGTGAATTTACGCGGTCCGTAGACGCGCAGCAGCGCCAGGCCGTTATCGCTGTCTTCGGCGACACGGTCGGCGTCGCCAAGGCCCGCCGCCACGATCACCTGACAGCCATGCGTCAGCCGTGCGTCGGTGACGATGTGTCCCTGCGCGCTGACGATGACGCCGTTGCCGTATTCGACCGGCCTGGCCAGCGCCGCGAACGGCGCGCTGTGCTGCGGGAAGGGCGCGAAGCTGGAGGCCATCGCCACCATGACCGGCGCGACGATGCCCTCCATCGCCTGATCGAACATCATGGTGAAGCCGCGCACCTCGCCATTGCGCAGCGACGCGCGCACGGAAAACTTTTTCAGGCCCTGAAGGCCGCTGACGAAAAAACTGTCGTCGCGCAGCGTGCTGTATTCCACCTTGCGTGTGCCGGGATCGCTCTTTTCCTTTTCGAACAGCGCCGACAGCTTGAGGCCGGGCTCGACGATGCGAAAGGTTTCGACCTGCACCTCGCCATGCGCCGACGACCAGCGCGTGCCGCGCGCCGCGTCGCGCGCATGCGGCACCATCTTGGTCGGCAGGCCGATGTGAACGCCGGTGGCCGGATCGGCCACCACGCTCCAGCCGAGTTCCCGTTCATGCTCGGGCGCGGCAGGGGGCTGAGTGACGGGCGCAGCCGCAGGTTGGGCGGTGGCCGCCTTGATGGCGTCCGGCCTGACCGGTGGCAGGACAATCGGAGTGGCGGCGGATTTGGCCGGCGCAACAGCCGGCGCAACTGCTGGTTTGGCGGCGGGTTTCGCCGCCGGCTTGATTTCTTGCTTAGCTTCTTGTTTGGCCGACGTGTCCGCCGGGCCGGCTTCCGCCGGGTAAGGTGCTGCGTCCGCCCCCGGCACCTGGGCCGACGCGGAAACCGCGCCGAACGACAGCGCAAGAAGCGTCACGATGGGAACCAGACGCATTGTCATTAACGCTACACTAACCAAGGTTGCGGTGCACCTTAGCCGATCGGAGCAAGTGCGCAAGAACGCGGCTCCGTTTGCATTAATTCGCCGGTTCAAGGCCAGCCCTTTCGCCTCGTCCGCCAGCGAATGGGGGTGCTAGGATGAGGCAAATGCTCGACCGTGAAGAACTCGAACGATATGCGCGCCACATCGTCCTGCGCGAAGTGGGCGGTCCTGGACAGGCCAAGCTGAAAGCCGCGCGCGTGCTGGTGATCGGCGCCGGCGGCCTGGGCGCGCCGGTGCTGCTCTACCTCGCCGCCGCCGGCGTCGGCACCATCGGCATCGTCGATGACGACATCGTGTCGCTGTCGAATTTGCAGCGTCAGGTGATTCACGCCACGCCCGACATCGGCCTGCGCAAGGTCGATAGCGCCGAAGTCGCGATTCAAAAACTCAACCCGCATGTCAAAGTCGAAACCCACATGACGCGGCTTGACGCCGGCAATGCGCTCGATCTGATTTCCGATTACGACATCGTCGCCGACGGCTCGGATAATTTCGCCACGCGCTATCTTGTGTCCGATGCGTGCTACTTCGCGCGCAAGCCTCTGGTGACCGCCGCGGTCGGCATATTCGACGGTTCGCTCACGACCATCCGCGCGCACGAAACGGCGGCCGACGGATCGCGCAACCCGACTTATCGGTGTCTGTTTCCGGAGCCGCCGCCGGCCGGTTCGATTCCCGCCTGCGCCGAGGCCGGCATTCTCGGCGCGCTGCCGGGCATTCTCGGCTCGATGATGGCGCTGGATGTGATGCGCGAGATTGTCGGCTTCGGCGAAGGCCTGGTCGGCCGCCTGCTGATGGTCGATGCGCGCTCCATGCGTTTCGAGACGTTGAGCTATGCATGGGATGCGGACAATCCGCTGAGCGGCGATACGCCGACGATCGTCGATCTGGCCTGATTTCAGGGCGCTTTTCACGGCCGCGCCTGCCGACAGCCCTAACGGGTGTTTACGTTTTACTTGGCGTCGCCTTAACAGCGGGACAGCATTTTTCGGTCAAACTGGAGTCAAATTCGAAGCGGAGTTCGCGTCATGTATTCGGCCCAGCAGATCGCCAATCAGAGCCTCGGCGTCTATCAGCGCGGCGTCGTCGAATGCGAAAAGTGCCAATCGCCGATCGAAATTCGTCAGCCCGGAATGGTCAGCCTCGAATTCTGCGTGCCGTGCCCGAAATGCGGCCATCGCGGCATCTATTTCAAACGCATGATCTATATCGAAGACGCTTACGAGCGCCGGGCCAAGCCGCGCAAGTAGCGGTGACAAACCGCGGGTGATTTCTCCGCCCTCATCCTGAGGAGCGCTCCGAAGGAGCGCGTCTCGAAGGATGGGCGGCCTCGTCCTTCGAGACGCGCAGCTTCGCTGCGCTCCTCAGGATGAGGCCGATCAAGTCACAACATGCTCGGCAGCACTCTGTCCGGAGGACGGTGCCCGTCCATGAAGGTCTTGATGTTGATGATGACCTTCTCGCCCATGTCGATGCGGCCCTCGATCGTCGCCGAGCCCATATGCGGCAGCAGCACGACCTTGCCGGTCTTGGCGAGCTTCACCAGTTTCGGATTGACCGATGGCTCGTGTTCGAACACGTCGAGGCCGGCGCCGGCGATGTCGCCGGACTCCAGCAGACGCGCCAGCGCGTTCTCGTCGATCACCTCGCCGCGAGCCGTGTTCACGATGAAGGCTTCCGGACGCAACATCTTGAGGCGGCGCGCCGACAACAGGTGAAATGTAGCAGGCGTATGCGGACAGTTGACGGACACGATGTCCATACGCGCCAGCATCTGGTCGAGACTTTCCCAATAGGTGGCGTCGAGTTCTTCCTCGATCTTGGGCGCGACCTTGCGGCGGTTGTGATAGTGGATTTGCAGACCGAAGGCGCGGGCGCGGCGCGCCACCGCCTGGCCGATGCGGCCCATGCCGATGATGCCCAGACGCTTGCCCCAGATGCGGTGGCCCAGCATCCAGGTCGGCGTCCAGCCGGACCAGTCCTTATCCGAGATCAGAATGCTGGAGCCTTCGACGAGACGGCGCGGCACCGACAGGATCAGCGCCATGGTCATGTCGGCGGTGTCTTCGGTGAGCACGCCCGGCGTATTGGTGACGGTGATACCGCGCTGAACCGCGGTGGCGACGTCGATATTGTCGACGCCGTTGCCGAAATTGGCGATCAGCTTGAGTTGCTCGCCGGCTTTCGACAGCACGGCGGCATCGATGCGGTCGGTCACGGTCGGCACCAGCACGTCGGCGGTCTTCACCGCCTCGGCCAGTTGCGCCGCCGACATCGGCTTGTCGTCGGGATTGAGCCGTGCGTCGAAAAGTTCCCGCATGCGCAGCTCGACCGAGTCGGGCAACTTGCGGGTGACGACGACGACGGGCTTCTTGGACTTGGGCATTGGCTTGGATACCGCGCTTGGATACCGACTTTATCGCCGATTCAGGTCTCTTTAACCGCGTTCGCCCACACTCCGATTTCTCGTGTGTGGGGTCGAAAATTCCTTCTTTTTCCTATCAGATGGCAATCACAACACAAAGCGTCCGGACGGCCTTGCGGCTGCTGGCGTGCGGCCTGATTTTGGCCGGCGCGGGCTTGGCTTCGGCTCCGGAGGCGTTCGCCGCCGGCGAGCCGCCCGCCGGGGCGGTCAGCGGCCTGCCGATCCCGCGCTTCGTCAGCCTAAAGTCGGACAGGGTCAATGTGCGGGCCGGCCCGAACAAGGACCAGGACGTGCGCTGGGTCTATACCCGCGCCGGCATGCCGGTGGAGATTACCGCCGAATTCGAGAACTGGCGGCGCATCCGCGACTGGGAAGGCGCGGAGGGCTGGGTCTACCATTCGCTGCTGTCGGGCCGGCGCACGGCCGTGGTGGTGCCGACCCTGAAGGACGAGCTGGTACCTCTGTATGAAAGCGCGGAGCCGGGCGCCACGGTGGTCGCCAGCCTGCAGTCCGGCGTGCTCACCCAGGTCAAGAGTTGCGACGGCAAATGGTGTCAGATCTCGGGCAAGGGCTTTGGCGGCTGGATCGTGCAGGAGCGGCTGTGGGGCGCCTATCCGAACGAGAAGGTCGAATAGCTTTCTCTTTGGCTGGCCGCGCTACGCCTGACCGATCCCGAAAACTTCACGGAAATTGCGCTGACCTTTGGCTGTGATCGCTACCGCGCGTGAGCCGTCGACATGCTTGATCCAGCCTTCCGTCAGGCAGTGCTTGCACAAGGCGGCGCCGACGGCGCCGGCGAGATGCGGACGGCGCTCGCTCCAATCGAGGCAAGGACGGCACAGCATGCGGCCTTTGCGCTTGCCGCTCGGCGCAAGGTCGATGCCGAGGTTCTCGAACAAAGCCGCGCCGCTGCCTGTGACGATGCCGGCATCGGCGGTCAGTTCGATGTCACCGCGCGCGACCAAGGCGTCGGCGAGCGCCACGCCGAGATGGCCGGCCAAATGATCGTAACAGGTGCGCGCGGCGCGTAACGCCAGATCGCGCGGGCCGACGAAAGCCTTGCGGCGCGGCGGCGCCGTATCGGCGGCGACCTGCATGATGCTCTCCAGCATGCGCGCGACCGCGGGCGATGCCAGCCGGTGATAGCGATGACGGCCCTGCTTTTCGACGGTCAGCAGGCCGCCGACAGTCAGGCGCGTGAGGTGGCCCGAAGCAGTCTGCGGCGTGATGCCGGCGACGCGCGCCAGTTCGGTGGCCGTCAAAGCGCGGCCATCCATCAGCGCGTGCAGCATGCCGGCGCGCGCCGGATCGCCAGCCAGACTGGCCACTTCCGCGAATGCCGCATTGCTCGCCATTGCTCCACTCCGTGAAATTCGTCGGCAGTCTAGGCCATCTGGCGTGCCGATGCTTCGGCCATCACCGAAGCATTCCGGCGCGGCGGCCGGGCAGTGTGCGGCCATGACGATAAAGGACATGACGATAAAGGACGTGACCGTGATTGTGACTGTTTGGCTCAGGCGCGCGCGGACGCGCCGCCACTTGCGCGCGCTCGAGGCGCATCGCCTTGCCGATATCGGATCGAGCGAAGAAGCACGCCGGCGCGAATGCGCGAAATGGTTCTGGCAGAATTAAAAAAGCCGCACGCCGAGGACGCGCGGCTTGAACCGAAAGAGCGGTGAAGCTCAGACCTTGCGGCGCAGACGCACGACCACATCGACGCGCGCGATCTCGTAGCCTTCCGGCGGCTCCGGCGTCTTGCCAACGATGACGTCGGCGCCCGGAATGTCGAGCAGCTCGTCTTCGCCTTCGACGAAGAAGTGGTGATGCGACGAGGCATTGGTATCGAAATAGGCCTTCGAACCGTCGACCGGCACCTGACGCAGCAGGCCGACTTCGGTGAACTGATGCAGCGTGTTGTAGATGGTCGCCAGAGACACCGGCACCTTGGCGCGCGAGGCTTCTTCGTAAAGCGCTTCGGCGGTGAGATGGCGGTCGCCCTTGCCGAACAGAATCCAGCCCAGCGCCATGCGCTGACGGGTCGGACGCAACCCAACCTCGCGCAGCATCGTCTTCACGTCGTGCCAGGGGCAGCCGGTCAGCGACGTGCGGTCCGGCGCCGGCGCGGCGTCGGCCTTGGCGAGAGGGAGAAGAACGGTTCGCGTCTGGGTCATTAGTTTAGCCCAAGGAAAAATTACAGATCGAGAATACGCACTCGATGGGTCCAAAACAGCGATGTCCAGCAGCGCCGGACAAACCCGTTTCATTTGCAACATATCGGATGCGGACCCTAGATGCAACTCTTTCGCAACAGCGGCTGAGATGATTTGACGCGCAATCGGTGAGAATTTCGGCAGGAAAACGGTCCGTGCCGGCGGAATCGGCATCTTTGCCACCCCCGTCCGGTGTGTTAGGAAAACGCATCAATTTCGGGCGAACCCGCCAAACGGGGATATTTCGACGATGGAAAACCGGCGTAACAGCTTCGCGTACGAAGACTTGCTGGCCTGTGGCCGGGGCGAACTGTTCGGGCCTGGAAACGCGCAATTGCCGCTGCCGCCGATGCTGATGTTCGACCGCATTACCGAGATTTCGGAAACCGGCGGTCCGAACGGCAAGGGCTTCGTGCGCGCGGAACTCGACGTGAACCCCGATCTCTGGTTCTTCCAGTGCCATTTTAAGGGCGATCCGGTGATGCCGGGCTGCCTCGGCCTCGATGCGCTGTGGCAGATGGTCGGCTTTTTCCTCGGCTGGCTGGGCTCCCCCGGCCGCGGCCGCGCGCTCGGCATGGGCGAGGTGAAATTCACCGGCCAGGTGCTGCCGAACGTGAAGAAAATCGTCTACGGCGTCGACTTCAAGCGCGTGATGCGCTCGAAGCTGGTGCTGGGGATCGCCGACGGCTGGCTGTCGGCCGATGGGCAGGTGATCTACAAGGCCAGCGATTTGAAAGTCGGCCTCTTCAAGCAGGACGACGCGCTGCAGCCGACCGGTGCCTGACGCGGGCTCCGGGCCCTGCCGCGAAGCCTTCTTGCCGGACTTGTCGTCGGCCTTGCGCTGTTGCCTCCGGTGGCCCAAATGTGCCCAATCACCGCCAAATTCGGCAAATGCGGCAAATGCGGTAAGTGCGAGGATAAACGGCCATGAGACGGGTAGTCGTCACCGGGATGGGTATTGTCTCATCCATCGGCAATAACACGCAGGAAGTCCTTGCCAGTCTGCGCGAAGCCAAATCCGGCATTTCGCGCGCCGAGGAATTCGCCGCCCACGGCTTCAAGAGCCAGGTGCAGGGCATGCCGACGCTCGATCCGGCCGGCTCGATCGACCGCCGCGCCATGCGCTTCCTCGGCCCCGGCGCTGCCTGGAACCATGTCGCCATGGACCAGGCGATCCGCGACTCGGGCGTCGAGGAAAGCGACATCGTCAATCCGCGCACCGGCATCGTCATGGGCTCGGGCGGTCCGTCGACCAGCGTTCTGGTCGAGGCGGCTGACATCACCCGCAAGAATAATTCGCCGAAACGCATCGGTCCCTTCGCAGTTCCCAAAGTAATGTCTTCGACCGCGTCGGCGACGCTCGCCACCTGGTTCAAGATCAAGGGCGTCAACTATTCGATCTCCTCGGCCTGCGCGACCTCCAATCACTGCATCGGCAACGCCGCCGAACTGATCCAATGGGGCAAGCAGGACATGGTGTTCGCCGGCGGCTCGGAAGAGCTGCACTGGACATTGTCGAACATGTTCGACGCCATGGGCGCGATGTCGTCGAAGTACAACGATACGCCGGCCAAGGCCTCGCGCGCCTACGACAAGGACCGCGACGGCTTCGTCATCGCCGGCGGCGCCGGGGTGCTGGTGCTTGAAGAGCTTGAACACGCCAAGGCGCGCGGCGCCAAGATCTACGCCGAAGTTGCCGGCTATGGCGCGACCTCGGACGGCCACGACATGGTCGCGCCGTCGGGCGAAGGCGCGATGCGCTGCATGAAGATGGCGCTGGAAACCTGCAAGGTGCCGATCGACTACATCAATCCGCACGCCACCGCCACGCCGGTCGGCGACGCCGCCGAGATCGACGCGATCCGTCAGGTGTTCGGCGACAAGTGCCCGCCGATCTCGGCGACCAAGTCGCTTACGGGCCATTCGCTCGGCGCCGCCGGCGCGCAGGAAGCGATCTACTCGCTGCTGATGATGAACAACGGCTTCATGTGCGAAAGCGCGCACATCGAAAATATCGATCCCGCCTTCGCCGACATGCCTATTTTGCGCGAGCGCAAGGACAACGTCACGCTCGGCGCGGCGCTGTCGAACTCGTTCGGCTTCGGCGGCACCAATGCCTCGATCGTGTTCAAGCACGTCGACGCCTGATCGTATTATCACGAACGAATTTGGAAGCTCACCATGCCGGGATTGATGGACGGAAAGCGCGGCCTGATCATGGGGGTCGCCAACGACCACTCCATCGCGTGGGGCATCGCCAAGATGCTCAGCGACCACGGCGCCAAATTGGCGTTCACCTATCAGGGCGATGCGCTGCTCAAGCGCGTCAAGCCTTTGGCCGAGCAGACCAAGTCTGACATCATCCTGCCTTGTGACGTCGAAGACATTTCGACCGTTGATGCGGTTTTTGCCGCGCTAAAGGAGAAGTGGGGAACCATCGACTTTTTCATCCATGCGGTGGGCTTTTCGGACAAGAATGAACTGAAGGGCCGCTTCGCCGATAACACGCGCGAGAATTTCGTGCGCACCATGGTGATCTCCTGCTTTTCTTTCGCCGAGAGCGCCAAGCGCGCGGCGGAGCTGATGCCCAATGGCGGCTCGATGGTCACGCTCACTTACAATGGCGGCGATCGCGCCATGCCCAATTACAATGTCATGGGTCTGGCGAAAGCGGCGCTCGAATCCTCGGTGCGTTATCTTGCCGTCGACTTTGGCCACCAGAAGATCCGCGTCAACGCGATCTCGGCGGGCCCGATCCGCACGCTCGCCGGCGCAGGCATTGGCGATGCCCGCTATATGTTCGCATTCCAGCAGAAGTATTCGCCGCTCGGCCGTGGCGTGACGCTGGAAGAGCTCGGCGGCGCCGGGCTTTATCTTTGTTCGGATTTGTCGACCGGCGTGACCGGCGAAATTCATTTCGTCGATTCAGGCTACAACGTCATCGCCATGCCGCAGCCGGATGCGCTCAAGGCCGCTCATGGCGAAGTCGACGGCAGCAGCTAGAACGCCGCACCGCGCATGCATGATGCGCGTCGTCGTATCACATACATAAAAAGTTCACTTTGAATAAATTGAAGGCAGTTCCCTCGTGCGCTTGGCGGGCGGGAACGATTGTCTATTTCGCGCCGAATTGATCTGGATCGCCTTCGCGCCGGGGCAACTGATCTAAAGACTCCATGACCCTTTCCGCAGGAGCGAATGTCATGGCGCAGATGATGAAAGCCGCGATCTTTGTCGAACCGAACCGTATCGTTCTCGACGAAAAGCCCATTCCCGACGTGGGCCCTTTGGATGCGCTGATCCGCATCACCACCACCACGATCTGCGGCACGGATGTTCACATTCTCAAGGGTGAGTATCCGGTGGCGCGCGGGCTTACCATTGGCCACGAGCCGGTGGGAACCATCGAGAAGCTTGGCTCCTCGGTGCAGGGCTACCGCGAAGGGCAACGGGTGATTGCCGGCGCGATCACGCCGAGCGGCTACAGCGCGGCCTGCCTGTGCGGCTGCTCGTCGCAGGATGGCGCGGGGACCAAGCACGGCTTCAAGGCCATGGGCGGCTGGCGCTTCGGCAACACGATCGACGGCGCGCAGGCGGAGTATCTGCTCGTGCCCGACGCAATGACCAATCTGGCGCCGATCCCGGACGGGCTCAGCGACGAGCAGGTCCTGATGTGCCCGGATATCATGTCGACTGGTTTTTCTGGTGCGGAAAGCGGTGCCGTGCGCATCGGCGACGTGGTCGCAGTGTTTGCGCAGGGGCCGATCGGGCTCTGCGCGACCGCAGGCGCGAAACTGATGGGTGCGACCACGATCATCGCCGTCGACAGCGTTCCCGCGCGCATGGAGATTTCCCGCGCCATGGGCGCCACCCATGTCGTGGACTTTTCGAAAGTCGACCCGGCCGCGGAGATCATGCGTCTCACCGACGGGCGTGGCGTCGACGTTGCGATCGAAGCGCTCGGACGGCAGCAGACTTTCGAAGCGGCGCTGCGAGTCCTGCGGCCGGGCGGTACGTTGTCGTCGCTCGGCGTCTATTCGACCGACCTGAAGATTCCGCTCGACGCATTTCTCGCCGGGCTTGGCGACCACACCATTCGCACGACTTTGTGCCCGGGCGGCAAGGAGCGCATGCGGCGATTGATGGAAGTCATTGCCTCGAGCCGGCTCGATACGCGTCCTCTGGTCACCCATCGCTTCAAGCTCGACGATATCGAAAAGGCCTACGATCTGTTCGCCAATCAGCGCGACGGCGTTCTGAAAGTGGCGATCACGCCGTAATAGAATTGAAAACGGCCGGGAAATTCCCGGCCGTTTTGCTTTGGCGAATGGAAGCCGACTACTCGGCCGCCTCGAGCGCCGGCTGCGCGGAAACCTCGAACCGGTCGTTGTTCATGACACGGGTCCAGGCCTTGACGAAGTCCTTGACGAACTTCGGCTTGGAGTCGGCGCAGGCATAGACTTCCGCCAGCGCGCGAAGCTGCGAGTGCGACCCGAAGATCAGGTCGACGCGCGTGCCGGTCCACTTGACCGCCTTGGTCTTGCGGTCGCGGCCTTCATACACATCCTCGGTGCCGGTTTTCTGCCACTCGGTATTCATGTCGAGCAGGTTGAGGAAGAAGTCGTTCGTCAGTGTGCCGGGCGCCTTGGTGAAGACGCCGTGCTTGGAGTCCGCGGCATTGGCGCCGAGCACACGCAGGCCGCCGATCAGCACCGTCATCTCCGGCGCCGTCAGTGCCAGCAACTGCGCCCGGTCCACCATCGCCTCTTCCGGCTTCATGAACTGGATCTTCTTGGGGTTGGTGTAGTTGCGGAAGCCATCCTGACGCGGTTCCAGCGGTGCGAAGGACTCGACATCGGTCTGGTCCTGCGACGCATCCATGCGTCCTGAGGTGAAGGGCACCTTCACATCGACGCCGGCATCCTTCGCCGCCTTTTCGACGGCGGCGCAGCCGGCGAGAACGATCAAGTCGGCAATCGAAACCTTCTTGCCGAAATCCCTCTGGATCGCCTCGAGGTTTTTCAGCACGATCTCCAACTGCGCCGGCTGGTTAACCTCCCAATCCTTCTGGGGGCTAAGACGAATGCGCGCGCCATTGGCGCCGCCACGCTTGTCGGATTTGCGGAAGGTCGACGCCGAAGCCCACGCCGTCGAGACCAACTGTGACACCGTGAGACCGGAGGCGAGGATCTTTGCCTTCAGCGCGGCAACGTCCTTGTCGTCGAGCGTATAGTCGGACGCCGGGATCGGGTCCTGCCAGATCAAGGTTTCCTTCGGCACAAGCGGGCCGCGATAGCGCACGCGCGGTCCCATGTCGCGGTGCGTGAGCTTGAACCAGGCACGCGCGAACGCATCGGCGAACTGATCCGGGTTCTCGTAGAAGCGCCGCGAGATTTTCTCGTAAGCCGGATCGAAGCGCAGCGCGAGATCCGAGGTCAGCATGGTCGGCAGCTTTTTCTTCGACGGATCGAAGGCGTCCGGGATGTCGGCTGGCGCGTTCTTCGCGACCCACTGCTTGGCGCCGGCCGGGCTCTTGGTCAGCTCCCATTCGAACTTGAACAGGTTGTCGAAGAAGTGGTTGCTCCACTTCGTCGGCGTCTGCGTCCAGGTCACTTCCGGACCGCCGGTGATGGCGTCGGCCCCGACGCCGGTGCCGTGCTTGCTCTTCCAGCCGAGGCCCTGATCCTCGATCGCCGCGGCTTCCGGATCGGGACCGAGCAGCGATGGATCGCCGGCGCCATGCGTCTTGCCGAAAGTGTGCCCGCCGGCAATCAGCGCCACGGTCTCTTCGTCGTTCATCGCCATGCGGAAGAACGTCTCGCGGATATCGCGGGCCGAGGCGAGCGGGTCCGGATTGCCGCCCGGGCCTTCCGGGTTGACGTAGATGAGGCCCATCTGCACGGCGCCGAGCGGTTCGGAAAGCTGGCGTTCGCCGCTGTAGCGCTCGTCGCCGAGCCAGGTGCCTTCGGGGCCCCAGTAGAGTTCTTCAGGCTCCCACACGTCGGCGCGGCCGCCCGCAAACCCGAATGTCTTGAAGCCCATGTCCTCAAGCGCGACGTTGCCGACCAGGACAAACAGATCGGCCCAGGAAATCTTGCTGCCGTATTTCTGCTTGATCGGCCACAGCAGGCGGCGCGCCTTGTCGAGGCTGGCGTTGTCCGGCCACGAATTGAGCGGTGCGAAGCGCTGCTGACCGGCGCCGGCGCCGCCGCGGCCGTCGGTGATGCGATAGGTGCCAGCGCTGTGCCAGGCGAGGCGAATGAACAGCCCGCCGTAGTGACCGAAGTCGGCCGGCCACCAATCCTGCGAACTCGTCATCAAGGCATGGAGGTCCTTGATCACGGCATCGAGGTCGAGGCTTTCGAACT
>JAUSBQ010000212.1 GCA_030651965.1 Pseudolabrys sp.
CCGAAGTGTCCTACAACGCCACTACGTTCTACGATCGCGGCCGTACCTTGCAAGGCGTCTTCGCCTCGGCGCGCGACGTCACCGAGCGAAAGCAGCGCGAACGCGACGCGCTCATGCTGACCAACGAAATCTCGCACCGGATTAAAAATAACTTGCAGGTCATCGTTGGCCTGATTGCCTATGAAGCCAAATGGACGGCGGCGCCCTGCGTGCAGGGCTATAAAACCATGCAGGCACGCATCGGCGCCATTGCCCAGCTTTACGACCTGATATCCCACACCAGCCGGGGCCAGACTGTCGCCGTGGATGCTTACTTGCGTGAAATCGCCAAGAACATGTCGGCGAGCCTGCTTGGAAACATGTCGGGCATCAAAATCGACGTCGAGGCTGAACCGTTGGAAATTGACCCCAATCGCGCCGTGCCCTTCGGACTTCTGGTCAACGAATTGACGACCAACGCCATCAAGCATGCCTTTCCGGACGGCAGCGGGAATATCAGATTGTGCGTCGAGCAGATCGGCGATCAGATTGAGCTTGTCGTTTCGGACGACGGTGTCGGCATGAAAGGCAAGGATTTGCGCAAGAGTCCCGAAAAGCGCGGTTCCGATTACGTGGCGATCTTCGTGCGTCAATTGGGAGGCACTATCGTGCCGTCGCTACAGGAAGCTGTCGGCACGACCGTGCGCGTGCGCCTGCCCCTGCTGCTGGTGCCGTCGGGTGGCGCCGAGCCGTTGGCGGCCTAGAGCATGATCCCCTAGGCCACGCCGCCTTCGCCAGGCGCGGTCGCGTGGATTGCCAGCGCGTGAACGCCGGCGGCGAGATCGTCCGTCAACACCTGATTGATCATGCGATGACGCTCGATCCGGGTCTTTCCTTTGAAGGACGCAGACACAATATAAACCCTGAAATGCGTCTGCCCGCCCGGCCGCGCTCCGGCATGGCCTTCATGCTGGTGGGATTCATCCACGACATTGAGGCTTTGCGGCGAGAAAGCCGCGGTCAGCTTTTGTGTGATGAGATCAACGGTTCGCATTTGAATGAGTTAGGAAACCGCATTGAACCGGTCAATGGGCGCTTGGGGCTTTCACTGGGGCCTATTCCCGCCCGAATCCTGGTGTCTTCGTGTCTGTCAAGACTTGAAGCCATCGTCAAAAGAAGCGCATAACTTTCGGTCATGAAAATCGACTCACCACTTTTCGACAGTATTCGCGTCAAACCGGGCAAAGATCGCCGCGTCAAGAATGACGGGCCGGTCTGCCAATGGGCTGGCTGCAAGGAAAAGGCGACGAATTTCGCGCCGAAAGGCCCGGACACACCCGGGCGCTGGCACTACTGCATGAAGCATGTGCGCGAGTACA
Organism: Pseudolabrys sp.; assembly: GCA_030651965.1. Lineage (GTDB taxonomy): Bacteria > Pseudomonadota > Alphaproteobacteria > Rhizobiales > Xanthobacteraceae > Pseudolabrys. The sequence continues at coordinate 1,359 of JAUSBQ010000212.1, forward strand.
ATCAGTCGTACAATTTTTTCGCCGGCATGGCGGACGATGCCGTGCTGGCCTATCAGAAAGATGCGCTGACCGGTCATCGCCCGACCTGGAAGATGGGCACCGGCAAACGCACGGTGAAGCCGGATTTGTCCGCGCTGGGCGGTTCGACGGACCCGTTCGGCCTGTTCGACGGCACCGGCAAGGAACAAAAAACCCGCGTCGAGACCCGTGTCATCCGCAACGCCGAGCGCAAGGCGTTCGAGGCCCTCAGCCTCGAAGTCAGCGCCACCGCGGCCCAGGTGAAGACACGCTACAAGGATCTGGTGAAGCGGCATCACCCCGACGCCAATGGCGGCGACCGGTCGACCGAGGATCGCCTGATCGAGATTATTCAGGCCTATAATTACCTCAAATCGGTCGGTATGGGCTGAGTTTCAGGCCCGTGGCCCGTTGCTGGACGGGGCAAGGCTTGGGCAAGGCTTCTGATGTTTCCCTGGATTTCTGATGTTTTCCTGAATTCATGCCGCGCACAATTGTACGTTGCACGGTAGCATCGTAATTTGACCCCCTTGGTGTGTTTTTGGGGTGAGGGCGTGTGGTTTCTTCATAGGCGGCGACTCATCGGCGGAGCCACGCGGCGGGCGATTCTTCTCGCGTCGTCGGCGCTGGTCGCGGTTGGCCCGGCTTTTGCCATCGATTATGTGGCGACCGACGCGGCTTCGCTGTCCGCCGCGATCGCCAGCGCCAGCAGCGCCGGCGACCGCGTCATCATCCAGAACGACATCAGCCTCGGCACCACCTTGCTGCCGCCGGTCTCGGCCAACATCACCGTCGAGGGCAACGGCTATACGATCGATGCGCAAGGCAACAATCGCATCTTCTTCCTCAACAGCACGGCCACCATCCAGAACGTGACGCTCGCCAATGGCGCTGCCACCGGCGGCGCCGGCGGCGGCTCGAATGGCGGCCAGGGTGCGGGTGGCATGGGCGCGGGCGGCGCCATCTTCGTCAACAGCGGGACGGCGACGCTCGCGGGTGTTCAGTTCTCGGGCAACAGTGCGACCGGCGGTAATGGCGGCGGCTCTGGGTCTAGCACCGGGACGCCTGGTGGCGGTGGCGGTGGCGGTCTTGGTGGTGCTGGAGGCGGTGGCGGTCAGGATTCAGGCGGCGGCGGCGGCGGCTATAGCGGCGGCGGCGGTGGTGGTGGTGGTTCGACCGACGGGTCCTCTATAGCGGGAGCTGGGCCAGGCGGGGCCGGCCCGGGTGGCGCTGGCGGCGCCGGCGGCGTGGCCGTTCCCGGGACGGCTGGCACGAACGGCGGCAGCGGCGGTAGCCAAACAGTCACGGGGTTTGGCTGGGATACCGGCGGCGGCGGCGGCGGCGGCGGCACCAATGGCGGCAATGGCGGCGACGGCAGTTCATCGAACGTGAACGGCGGTGGCGGCGGTGGTGGCGGCGGCCTCGCCAGCGGCAGCGGCGGCAATGGCGGCACCCAGCCGGGCAGCCCCAACGGCACAGATGGCACGACGGGCGGTGGCGGTGGCGGCGCAGCTGCAGACAGTTCGACGGCCGGCAACGGCGGCGATTTCGGCGGCGGCGGCGGCAGCACCAATTTCAGCAACGCCGGCAATGGTGGCTTCGGTGGCGGCGGCGGCGGCAGCGGATTTGCGGTGGCTAATCCCGGCAATGGCGGCTTCGGTGGCGGCGGCGGAGCCGGAACAAATGGTGGCGGCATCGAGGGCGGCACCGGCGGCGCCGGCGGCGGCAACGCGACGGCAAACAACGCTGGCGGCGGCGCGGGCTTCGGCGGCGCGGTGTTCGTGCGCGACGGCGCCAGCCTGACCATCGCGGACGGCTCATTCACCGGCGGCGCGGTCACCGGCGGCCTCAGTAGCAGCGGCGCGGCGAGCGGCGCCGCGGTCGGCACCGATCTGTTCCTGCAAGCCGGCTCGACAACGACCTTCAACCCGACCGGCACGCTGACCGTCAACGGCAGCATCGCCGACGACAGCGCCGCGAGCGTTGCCACCGGCCAGACCTTCACCGCCGGCAGCGGCGTCGGCGCGGCGATCGCCATTACCGGCGGCACCGTCGCGCTCAACGGCGCCAATACTTACAGCGGCGGCACGACTTTATCGGGCGGCACGACGGCCGCCGGCAACGCATCGGCATTCGGCGTCGGCACGGTGACGTTCAACGGCGGCGCGCTGTCGGCCGGCATCGACAATATGATCCTTGCCAACGGCATTGCGTTCAATCCGACCACGAACACGATCGACAGCAACGGGCTGACGCTGACATTGTCCGGCGTCATCGCCGACGGCAGCGGCAGCGGCGGTTTCACCAAGAGCGGCGCCGGCACATTGGTGCTGTCCGGCACGAACACCTACACCGGCGACACCACGCTGGCCGGCGGCACGCTGCGTCTTGAAAACAACGCCGCGCTCGGCACCGGCAATCTGATCACGACCGGTTCGGTGGTCGATTACGCCAACGGCGTCAACATCGGCAACACCATCATCCTGCAAAGCAACACCACGCAATTGCAGGTGCTGACCGGCACCGCGACCCAGTCCGGTGCGGTTTATGAGGATGCGTCGTCGCGCCCATTGGAAAAAATTGGCGCCGGAACGCTGGTGGTAGAAAGCCTCAACAATTCCGGCCCGACCACCGTAACCGCCGGCACGTTGCAGGCCGGCGCGATTTTAGCCTTCAGCGGGATCAGCGCGTTCAATGTCGCATCGGGCGCGACCCTGGATCTCGGCGGCTTCAGCCAGTTCGTCGGTTCGCTCGAAGGCGCCGGCACTGTCACCAATAGTGGCGTCGGCAGTCCGGCGGATTTGATGGTGGGCGGCTTCATCAGCGCCAACACCGTGTTTTCGGGCACGATCCAGGACGGCGCCAGCACCACCAGCCTGACGGTCGACGGCCTGCCGGGCGATGTGTTCACCTTGACCGGGACCAATACCTACACCGGCGGCACTCTGATCTGCGACTGCGCGACGCTGCAAATCGGCAATGGCGGCACCACCGGCTCCATCACCGGCACCATCACCAACAACAATCTGCTGATCTTCAACCGTTCGAACGGCTACACCTTTGGCGGCACAATCGAGGATGGCTTCGGCGCGCCGGGCCGCGTGCAGAAGCTGGGCGCTGGCACTCTCATTCTGAGCGGCAGCAACAGCTACAGCGGCGGCACCACCATCACCGCCGGTACCGTGCAGGCCAACAACGCCAACGCGCTCGGCACCGGCACGATAACCCTCGACGGCGGCACTTTGGCGGCCGGCGCCAGCAACCTGACCCTGACCAACGCTGTGGCGGTCAATTCGACCAACGGCACCGTCGACACCGGCGGCAACGTCTTCACGCTCAGCGGCATCATCGCCAACGGTTCGGGCGGCGGCGGGACGTTGACCAAGACCGGCACCGGCACGTTGGTCCTCAGCGGCAACAATACGTTTTCCGGCGGGACCTTGCTGACCGCGGGCACGCTCAATCTCGCGCATAGCAATGCGCTCGGCACCGGCACGCTGACGACGCAAAATACCGTGGAGATCGATTACGCCGACGGCGTCACCATCGCCAACGCCATCACCGCCAACGGCAGCGACACCGCGTTCCGTGTCGGCAGCGGTTCGACCGCGACCCAGAGCGGTCTGGTCACCGCCCTGCAATCGATCGCCAAGACCGGCAACGGCACGCTGATCGTCGATAATCTCGGCGGTGTCGCATCGACCTTTATCATTGGCGGCACGTTGCAGGGCGGCGCAACGAATGCGCTCGGCTCCGGCAACGCGCTGACCGTCAATGGCGGCACGCTCGATCTCGGCGGCTTCGATCAGGCCATCGCGTCGCTTGCCGGCAATGTTCTTGGCGCCGTCACCAATAACGGCGCTGCCAACGCGACGCTGACGGTGGGCGCGCCGGCCGGCACCGGCTACTTCGATGGCGCGATCACCGATGGCAATCGTCAATTGTCCCTGACGCTCGATGGCGTCGCCGGCGGCGGTACGCTGGTTCTGGGCGGCAACAGCACGTATAGCGGCCCCACCTCGATCCTCGGCGGCACGCTTCAGGTCGACGGCTCGATCGTCAGCGCGACGACTGTATCGAGCGGCGGCACGCTGACCGGCATGGGCAGTGTCGGCGACGTCACCGTCAACGCCGGCGGTACCCTGGTGCCGGGTGCGGTCGGGACGATCGGGACGCTCACGGTCACCGGCAATCTGACTTTCAACGGCGCGTCCAACTACGTCGTGTTCATGGACCCGACCTTGGCGTCCGTGACCAATGTCAGCGGCACCGCCTCGCTCGGCGGCATCGTTTATGTCAACGCCGCCACCGGGCAGTCCTACACCGCCGGCACTTTCACCATCCTCACCGCGACCGGCGGTCTTGGCGGCACGACCTTCGACACGTTGAATGTGCTCGGCACCTTTGGCAGCCGGGTGCGCAATCCGCATCTCGTTTATGACGCCGACAACGTCTATTTCGTCCTCGACGTCGGGACGATCAGTCTTGATGCAGGCTTCAGCGGCAACAACCAAAATGTCGCCAACGGCATCAACAACGCCATTCTCGGCGGCGCCGATCCCAACAGTTCGTTCGCAAACGTGCTCGGCTTGAGCGGTTCCCAGTTGACCGCGGCGCTCAACCAACTCGCCGGCCAGGGCGCGACCGGCGGCGCCACCGGCGCCACCAACATGATGAACACGTTCCTGTCTCTCCTCCTCAATCCTTATGGCGGCGCGCCCGGCGGCAATCCCGGCGTGGTCGGCTTTGCGCGCAGCTTTGGCCCCGGCGACAAGGCGCTGTCGCCGGAAGCCGCGGCGGCCTATGCGGCGGTGACGCCGAAGGACAAGCGCGTCGATAGTTTCCGTTCGCGCTGGGGCCTGTGGGGACAGGCTTTTGGCGGCTATAATCGCACCGGCGGCGATAGCGGTGCGGGCACCAACGATCTCACCGCGCGGACCTGGGGCCTTGCGAGCGGCGCCGACTACCGCGTTTCGGGCGATACCACGCTCGGCTTTTCGCTCGCCGGCGGCGCGATGAACTGGGGACTTTCGGATGGCCTCGGTGGCGGCAAGAGCGACGTCTTCCAATTCGGCGCTTATGGCTCGCATTCCTTCGGTGCGGCCTATGTTTCCGCCGCGCTGTCCTACGCTTACCATCGCATGACGACCGACCGTACCGTGACCGTGGGGGTCAGTGAACAATTGCGTGCCGACTTCAACGCACAAGGCTTCGGCGGCCGGCTGGAGAGCGGCTATCGCTTCGCGACGCACGGTGTTGGCGTCACGCCTTACGCCGCCGTGCAGGTGCAGAACTTCCGCACGCCGTCCTACCGCGAATATGCCGTGTCAGGCCCGGGCGCCTTTGCGCTCGCCTATGACGCCCGTTCGACAACGTCGACGCGCGTCGAGCTTGGCGCCTGGTTCGACAAATTGTATGCGCTCGACAATGGCAACCTGCTCGCCATCCGCGCCCGCACCGCCTGGGCGCACGATCATTCCAATAATCCAGGCATGGGCGCCGCATTCCAGACGCTGCCGGGGTCGAATTTCACGGTCAACGGCGCGGCACCCGCGACCAATTCAGCACTGCTATCCGTGGGATCCGAGTTTCTCATGGCGAATAATGTCTCGTTCGGCGCCAAGTTCGACGGCGAATTCGCCTCGCGTTCGCAGACCTATACCGGTACCGCCACACTTCGCTATGCGTGGTGAGGTCCCGGCCGCGCCGGGTAATCGTCGTGCCGGGCGCGCGAACGAGTGACCTGCACTTGTTCTTGCCGCCTGACGGTCCGATCTCGCCGCCCGACCGTTTCACCCCTGGCAGCCAGGCGTCGCGCTGCTTATTTCATCGCCATACAACCGCTAGCTGCCTGAAATACCGCGGTATTCGAGCTATGCCCTGGGGCAGCTTTCACTCGCGCTCGGGTTTCTGTTAGTTTGCGCCACGTATTCATCATCATAGCCCTATCCCGGCGAGAAGTGCGGCCCCGCGCCGTTCCGGGCCCACGGAGTAAATATGGCAACTGCAGTTCAAGAACCCGCCAAATTGCCTGATTTGAAGGTGTCGGTTCGCCAGGTTTTCGGCATCGATAGCGATATGGAAGTCCCGGCCTATTCGCAGGGCGATTCGCACGTCCCGGACATCGACAGCGACTACCGCTTCGACCGGCCGACGACGCTCGCCATTCTCGCCGGTTTTGCCCACAACCGCCGCGTCATCGTCACCGGCTATCACGGCACCGGCAAATCGACCCACATCGAGCAGGTCGCGGCGCGGCTGAACTGGCCGATGGTGCGCGTCAACCTGGACAGCCACATCAGCCGTATCGACCTGATCGGCAAGGACGCCATCGTGCTCAAGGATGGCCAGCAGGTCACCGAATTCCGCGACGGCATTCTGCCGTGGGCCTACCAGAACAACGTCGCGCTGTGCTTCGACGAATACGACGCCGGCCGTCCGGACGTGATGTTCGTGATCCAGCGCGTGCTGGAATCCTCCGGCCGTTTGACGCTGCTCGACCAGAGCCGCGTGATCAAGCCGCACCCCGCGTTCAGACTGTTCGCCACCGCCAACACGATCGGCCTCGGCGATACGTCCGGCCTCTATCACGGCACGCAGCAGATCAACCAGGCGCAGATGGACCGCTGGTCCATCGTCACCACGCTGAACTATCTGCCGCACGACAACGAAGTCGAGATCGTGCTGGCCAAGGCCAAGCACTATCAGAACGACAAGGGCCGTGAGGTCGTCGGCAAGATGGTGCGCGTTGCCGATCTGACCCGCAACGCCTTCATGAACGGCGACATTTCGACGGTGATGAGCCCGCGCACGGTGATCACCTGGGCGGAGAATGCCGAAATCTTCAACGATGTCGGCTTCGCCTTCCGGCTCACTTTCCTGAACAAGTGCGACGAACTCGAACGGCCGATCATCGCCGAATTCTATCAGCGCTGCTTCGGCGTCGAACTGCCGGAGAGTTCGGTCAACGTGGCGTTGACGTAGAAGGATAGACGGGCGCGAAGAAGACAATGGCCTCAAACATCAAGTCGAAGCCTTCGTCGAAAGAGTCCCCGGCCGAGCCGTTCAAGCGCGCGGTGGCTGGTTGCCTGCGCGCGCTCGCGCGCAAGCCCGATCTCGAAGTGACCTATGCGGCCGAGCGGCCGGGCTTCCTGGGCGGCAAGGCGCGCCTGCCGGAACCGTCGCGCAAATTGTCCAAAGCGGAAGCGGCCATCGTGCGCGGCAATGCCGACTCGATCGCGCTGCGCGTCGCCTGTCACGACGCCGCCGTGCACCGCAAATTGCAGCCCGCCGGCCAGCAGGCGCGCGCGGTGTTCGAAGCGGTCGAGCAGGCCCGTGTCGAGGCGATCGGCGCGCGCCGCATGGACGGCGTGGCGATGAACCTCACCGCCATGCTCGACGACCGCTTTCACCGCAACAAGTTCGACGACGTGTCCGATCGCGCCGATGCGCCGATCGAGGAAGCTTTGGCCTTGATGGTGCGCGAGCGCCTCACGGGCCTGGCGCCGCCGCCGGCCGCGCGCAAGCTGGTCGAACTGTGGCGGCCGCTGATCGAGGAACGCGCCGGCGACGACCTCGACCGCCTGGAAGACCTGGTCGAGAACCAGCGCCAGTTCGGCGACGCCGTTCACGATCTGCTCGAGTCGCTGGAAATGGGCGAAGACCGCTCCAGCGATTCCGAGGAAGAAGACGACGACGGCGAAGAAGAAAAGAAGAAGCAGGAAGCCGGCGAGGACGGCGACGCCGCCGACTCCGACGACATGCAGAAGATGTCATCGGAAGACACCCAGGTGTCGGCCGAGGACATGGCCGAATCCGCGACGGACGCCGCCGACGCTCCGTCCGCCGATATGGCCGACGACAGCGAGATGGGCGACAGCGAGACGCCCGGCGAGCCGCAGCGGCCGAAGAATTCCGGCAGCAACGAACCGCGCGGGCCGGACTACCGCCCCTTCACGATGAAATTCGACGAGACCATCGACGCCGAGGATCTGTGCGAGCCGGAGGAGCTCGACCGCCTGCGCGGCTATCTCGACAAGCAGCTCTCCAGTTTGCAGGGCGTGGTGGCGCGCCTCGCCAACCGCCTGCAACGCCGGCTGATGGCGCAGCAGAGCCGTTCCTGGGACTTCGACCTCGAGGAAGGCATTCTCGATCCGGCGCGGCTGACGCGCGTCATCATCGATCCGATGCATGCTTTGTCGTTCAAGGCCGAGAAGGACACCGAATTCCGCGACACCGTTGTGACGCTGCTTCTCGACAATTCCGGCTCGATGCGCGGCCGGCCGATCACGGTCGCCGCCACCTGCGCCGATATTCTGGCGCGCACTTTGGAGCGCTGCGGCGTCAAGGTCGAGATCTTAGGCTTCACCACGCGGGCCTGGAAAGGCGGCCAGTCGCGCGAGCATTGGCTCACGGCCGGCAAGCCGGCCAATCCGGGCCGCCTCAACGATCTGCGCCACATCATCTACAAATCGGCGGACGCGCCGTGGCGGCGCGCGCGCAAGAATCTCGGCCTGATGATGCGCGAAGGCCTGCTCAAGGAAAACATCGACGGCGAGGCGCTCGACTGGGCGCATAAACGATTGCTGGCGCGGCCCGAGCAGCGCAAGATTCTGATGATGATCTCGGATGGCGCGCCGGTCGACGATTCGACCCTGTCGGTCAATCCCGGCAACTATCTCGAGCGCCATCTGCGCTGGGTCATCGAAGAGATCGAGACCCGCTCGCCGGTCGAATTGATCGCTATCGGCATCGGCCACGACGTCACGCGCTATTATCGCCGCGCCGTCACCATCGTCGATGCCGAGGAATTGGGCGGCGTGATGACCGAGAAGCTCGCCGAACTGTTCGCGGAAAATTCCGGCGCCTTTGAAAAGCCGGTGCGCCGGTCGCGGCGGCGCGTCGCCTGATGCGCTCACATCGCCGCTTGATGCTTGCCGTCGCGCTGATCGGCTCGCTGGTCGGCGTTGGCACTTACGCCGTGTCGGCGGCGCGTATCGCCGCCGCCCCGACCAAAGTCGACGTGCGGGCGACGCCGATCACGTCCTTCGACAATCGCGATCCGAGCCTGACGCGTTTCGGCGCGCTCGAGTTTCGCGGCGGCCTGGCGCTCACCGCCGCTTTTGAACCTTTCGGCGGCGTCTCCGGCCTTCACATGGAGCCGGATGGCAGCCGCTTCCTCGCCGTCACCGATCGCGGCTCGTGGCTGCGCGGGCGTATCGTCTATCGCGACGGCAGGCCAGACGGCATTGCCGACACCGAGATGGCGCCGATGCTCGACGCCGACGGCAAGCCGCTG
>JAUSBQ010000225.1 GCA_030651965.1 Pseudolabrys sp.
CCGAAGGTCGGACGTCACGAAAATCTGAACGCCGTGCGCGCCGCGCCGGAGCCGGCCCAATCGTTCTATCGCGAGTGGTCGACCATCTCGCTGTTCCCGCCGCCGCCGCACGTCGTTGTGCCGCGTTCCGAACAACCTCCCGTCTCGCTCAAGTGAACGCAATGACATTCACCTCGCGCCACGCCGCCGTGCTCGTTCTCGCCGCCGCCGGATTGATGCCGGCCGGCGCGCAGGCGCAATGGTACAGTTCGGTGAGCAGCCAGCCGCCGCTTTATCCTTATGCGGTGCAGCCGAACCGGCCTTACGCGGTCGAGGTGGCGCCGAACACCTATGTCATTCAGCGTCCCGGCGCGTCGCGCCGGCAGCAACGGTCAAGCATCCGCAACACGCCTGTCGCCCCGCGCAGCAAGGCCGATCCGGCGCTGGTCGAGGAATTGCGCAACCCGCGCAAGGGCAATCGGCAGGTCATCGAAACCACCCGCGTGGTGCGCGACAAGCCGGTGGTGATCGAGACCAAGCGATATGTCGACCTGCCGCCGCGCGTCATCGAACGCTATGTCACCGAAGAAAATCCGGTTCAGGACAAACCGGCGCGCGCGCCTGCCAAGCGGGGGGCGACCGCCAAGATCGACGAGGCGCCCGCCGACAAGCGCAAAAGCAAAGACCAGAAGAACAAGGACGATGTGAAGCGCGTCATCAATGCCGAGGCCGAGATCACCATTCTCGGGCCGGACCGCATGAGCATCCGGTTGTTCCGCAAGGGCACCAAGGCCAACGCCAGCGCCGAGTAAAATATTTCAGAGCTAGCGGGACGCGGGCGGCGGGCGGGGGCCCGCCGTTCGCATTTCAGCGGCATTTTGTTGGAGCATGATCTTGTCCGAAAACCGGTTCCCACTTTTCGGGATCATGCTCTAGAGTTTTTGGCTGGCGACATAGAGCGACAGCGCGGCGGCGTTCGACACGTTCAGGCTCTTGATCTCGCCCGGCAGGTCGATGCGCGCGACGTGGTCGCAGATTTCCTTGGTCAGTTGCCGCAGGCCTTTGCCCTCCGCGCCGAGCACCAGCGCCAGCGGCGCGCGCAACGGCAGCGCGGCGAGGTCGGCGTCGCCGTCGGAGTCGAGACCGACGACGAGAAAGCCGCTGTCCTTCAGCGCGGCCAACCCACGCGCCAGGTTTTGCACGCTGACCAGCGGCACATGTTCGAGCGCGCCGGACGCGGCCTTGGCCAGCGCGCCGGTGGCATCCGGGCTGTGGCGCTGCGTGGTGACGATCGCGGTCACGCCGAAAGCGGCGGCCGAGCGGAAGATGGCGCCGACATTGTGCGGGTCGGTGATCTGATCGAGCACCAGCACGACGCCGCGCGCCGGAATTTTTTCGACTCCGGGAAAGGTCAGCGGATCAGTTTCCAGATACAGGCCCTGATGCACGGCATCGGGCAGCAGCCGCTCGGCGATCGCCGACGGCCGCACGATTTCCGGCGCGACTTTCGCCGTGATGCCTTCCTCGGTGAGCTTGCGGGCGGCATTTTCGGTGGCGAGGAACTTGCGGATGTGGCGGGCCGGGTTGCGCAAGGCCGCCGTCACCGTGTGCCAGCCATACATGATGACCGTTTCGTCGGTGTCGCTGCCGCGCAGGCTGTCGCGGCGGGCGCGCTCGCCGCGCTCGCGCCGGTCGGTCTGTTCATGCGTTGCGCCCGGCTTGGCGCCGGACTTGGCGCCGGACTTGAAACCGGGACGCGGGCGGCCGGCAGGGGGGCGTGAAGCCATTGAATTGTTTTCCAGGAGCGCCGCGAGCCGATGCGGCGGCTATGGGACCAAAGCGAGCCTTAACCGATCCACCGGCAGGGGAACAGCCTCGCGGCCAACTAATCCGCCGGCCTTCCATTGACTTCGGCAGGTTGCCTGCCCATAAACCCAGCCATTCCCGATCCGTCCGGACGGAAAGCCCGTTTATCTTTCGGGATCAAGTCACTAGGACGGTCTTTGGGGGAGAGTGTCCCGAGTGGCAAAGGGGGCGGACTGTAAATCCGCTGGCTACGCCTTCGTAGGTTCGAGTCCTACCTCTCCCACCATTCCCAAGTCATTGTTTTATAAATTCTATTTCGTGCCGTAGGCACGCTCGCCGGCGTCGCCAAGTCCTGGAACAATGAAAGCCTGGTCGTTGAGGCCGTCGTCGATGGCCGCCGTCCAGATGTGCACGTCCGGATGAATGCCGCGCAGGCGCTCGATGCCCTCCGGCGCACTGACCATGCAGACAATGCGAATGTCCCTGGCGCCGCGCTCCTTGAGACGGTCGATGGCGGCGACCGCGGTATTGGCGGTGGCCAGCACCGGCACGATGACGATCACCAGACGTTCGGCAAGATCGGACGGCGCCTTGAAGAAATACTCGACCGCCGCGAAACTTTCCGGCTCGCGGTAGAGCCCGATATGGGCGACGCGCGCCACCGGCACCAGATCGAGCATGCCTTCGGCGAAAGTCACGCCGGCGCGCAGGATCGGCGCGAAGACGAGTTTCTTGCCAGCGAGGATCGGCGAGCGCATGCGCGCCAGCGGCGTTTCGATCTCCGTCATTTCGAGCGGCAGATCGCGCGTCACCTCGTAGCAGAGCAGCATGCCGATCTCGCTCAGCAGTTCGCGAAACGATTTGGTCGACAAGTTCTTGTCGCGGAGCAAGGTCAGCTTGTGCTGGACCAGCGGATGACCGACGACGGTGACGCCTTCCATTGCAATTCTCCTAGATTCTAAAAAACCGTGCCGTCGCTGATCACCGAGATCGGCGGCGCGCCGTCGCTGCGCTTTTCGCGGGCCATGGTGCGGCCGGTGGCCCAGGTGCCGCCTTCGAGAACTTTCGCCAGCGGCAGCGTCTCGGCGTTCATGCCGAGCTTTTCGCGGATGACGGCGGCGAGCCGGTCGAGCAGGGCTACCGTCAGCGCGCGCCATTCCACCACCAACGGCGAGCCGGCTTCATGCGCCTGGTCCAGCAGAGCAGGATCACGCAGAGCTAGAACGCCGCCATCGACGAACAGTCCGCCATTGCGATATTCGGCCAGTCCAGTGAGGCCGTCGATATCGGTGACGGTCACGCCGGCGCGCTGCAACGGCTCGATCAGCGAATAGGAAAGCCATTGCGACAATTTATGCAGCGGCACCAGACCGTTCGTCGCGTCGGCTGTGACGAGTGCTGGATGTTTCCAGCAATCGCCCAAAGGCACGCCGCCGAGGGTGATGCGCGACGGCCAGATCGGTCCAAGCTGATGCAGCAGTTCCAATAGAATATCCGGCGCGGCCAGATTGTCGCCGTGCAGCGTCACCAGCCGGTCGAACAGGCCACCGGGCCGCGCAGTGTCGTTGTTGGCGAAGATCTCCGTATTCGCCGCGACGAGTTTGCCGAGTGCGCGCAACAGCGTCGCGCGGCCTTCCAATCCGACGAGCGGATTGTCCGGCGCAACCTGAAAGCTGCGCGCCAGTTGTTCGGCGCTCAGTTTGGCCAAAACAGAGGCATCGACGCGGAGCGGATCGTCCGGATCGGCCGAGAACACGCCTTGCGCAAACATATCGAGGCTGGCGAGCGCCAGACCTTCCGAGCGGCCGATCTTGTTGCCGGTGACGGCATCGCTGTAGCGCCATTGCGCACCTGCGCCGGCATCGAGGAAGACGCTGACGATCGCCAGATCGAATTCGGCGCGAGCCCGTGCGGTGCGGTCCGGCCACACTACGCGCGAAGCAATCGCGCCGAAGCGGTCCTCGCCATCGACAACGAAATGCCGCCAGCGCGAATGAAACGGAATGTCGAGCGACGGATAGGCCTGGCGGGTAATGGCAATGACGCGCTCCGCGGTGGCGTCGAGGCGCGACAGGTCGACGCGGAAATGCGGGAGCTTGTCGTCGAGCGCAAGCTGGAGCATGCGCTGCGCCCGCGTGCGGACGGCCTGAGCACTGAGAAGCGATAAAGCGGCGGCCGTCTCGGACGTCATGACTGTCTCTCTCGCCTCCGGCGCTCAGTATTTGTCGAGCGCGCGGCCGACGGAATTCGACAGGTCGTCCGGCTTCGGCGTTTCCGGCGAGTAATAACCGGCGGCCTTCTTGGCGGCGATTTCGACATGGGCGTCGGCCGGCACCAGTTCGTCGGGAATGGGCACGCGCTCGACGATCTCGATGCCCTGGCTGACCAGCGCGTCGTGTTTCATGTCGCTCATCGACACGAAACGGTCGAGCCGCTTCAGGCCGAGCCAGTGGATCACGTCCGGCATCAATTGCTGGAAGCGCGCGTCCTGCACACCGGCGACGCACTCGGTACGTTCGAAATAGGCAGCGGCGGCGTCGCCGCCTTCCTGACGCTTGCGCGCATTGTAAACCAGGAACTTGGTGACCTCGCCGAGCGCGCGGCCTTCCTTGCGGTTGTAAACGATGATGCCGAGGCCGCCTTCCTGGGCGCCGCGCACGCATTCCTCGATGCCGTGAATGAGATACGGACGGCATGTGCAGATGTCGGACCCGAACACGTCGGAACCGTTACATTCGTCATGGACGCGGCAGGTGATCCTGGTCGCCGGTTTGCTGAGCTTGGCGATGTCGCCGAACAGATAGACCGTGATGCCGCCGATCGGCGGCAGGAAAACCTGCAAGTCCGGCCGGGTGACCAGTTCGGGAAACATGCCGGCGGTCTGCTCGAACAGCGAACGGCGCAAATTCTTTTCGGTGGTGTTGAAGCGCTCGGCGATGCCGGGCAGATGCCAGACCGGATCGACGGCGATCTTGGTGACGCCGATGCTGCCGTTCTCGCGGACGAGATCGTTATCGACCTTGAGGCGCCCGGCGCGGATCGCATCCTGCATTTCATGCAAATCGAGCCGCGCCTTGGTGACGGCGATGCTGGGGCGGATATCGAGGCCTTCGGCGATCTCGTCCTTGAAGCTGTCAGCGACAAGATGGCCCCACGGATCGAGCGACACGATGCGGCGCGGCTCGCTCCATTGTCCGAACGGACCGACGGTTTCGGCCGGATAGGTATTGGTCAAATCTGGCCGGCGGATCGGATCGAGCGCGCCGGACGATACGGCGAGCGCGCGATAAAGTGCATAAGAGCCGCCGTGCGTGCCGATGACATTGCGGTCGCCTGGCCGCGACACCGTGCCGATCACCGGTCCACGTTCGCGCGCCGTCGGCGCGCCCCAATGAATCGGAAAGCGAAGCTTGCCGCCGGGCTCCGGATGAGAGGTGAGGCGGATATGGTCGGGCCGATTCGATCGGGTCATTGTTTCAAAACCATGAGCGTTAGCCGAAGCAAAAAGGATATGGCCCGCCAGCGAGGACGGGCCAGTACGTTTCAGCGCTTACTCGGTTTTAAAGGTCGTCGCTCTTTTATGCCGGCCCCCAATGGACCGGATGAGGTCGTCCTTCAAAAGAAAATCATAGCCCCTTTTTTTTTTTACGCAAGACCGTGCTCATCACGGGCGGCTGATGACGCTGGGGCGCGTGCGTCGTGCTCACTGAACCATCGCCTCGAGCTTGCGGATGACATGCTGCGCAAAGACGGCGGTGGCGACTGGTAGATTGCGTTCGCGCAACTGACCG
>JAUSBQ010000236.1 GCA_030651965.1 Pseudolabrys sp.
TCGGCGCCGGTCGCCATGCCGTTATAGAACGCCGGCACGCTGCGGCCGGCGACGTAATATTCGGAAACCTGCGCCGTTCGCGAGAGCACGCCGATGATGGCGTAGACCGCCAGCGTGAAGAACACGAAGAGGTAGCCGAGGATCTTGTTCGGCACCCCGACCTGCTCGAGGATCGCGAGAAAGATAACAAAACCGATGAAGCCACCGGTGTAGACGCCGTACATCTTTCCGAGATTCTTGATGAAATCGGACGTGCTGGCTGATTGCGTTGACATGTTTGTTTCCCCCTCAATCGTCTTCGGCCATGCCGAACTCGCGGTCGATCTTGTCCTGCTGCTTGGCGAACATGAACAGCATGACGACGAACGCGATCAGCGAGCCTTGCGCAGCCATATAGAAGCCGAGCGGGAACTGAAGAATCGGAATGGTGATTTTGTTCAACGGCACCACGAAAAAGTGGACGACGTAGCCGAAGAAAAACCACGCACCGAGGTGCATGAACATCAATCGCGATGTTCTTTGCCAATGCGCGTCGGTATTGGCCTGAGATTCAGTTGTTGGAGCCATTTGTCGCCAGCCCTCCCTCAAATACCCGCCGCTTCAATGCGGACAAGGTGTTAATGTGCGGGGGGTCGTGCGAAATCTGCGTGCGGCATCCCCCCAATTGCCGCAAGTCACTCCCGTTTCTTGGCGACGGGTGTAAAACCGGCGTAAAATTAGCACCTACGCTGAATTCCCCGTATACAACTTTAGGACTAAGGGCGAGACTCTAGTCCCTGATTCAACTACAGTTTTTGAAAGTTATCTTCTCGCATGTGCGAGATGAACAAAACCGCGGCGGATAACCGGAAAGAATCGTGATGGGACTATTTGATTATTTCAAGCGCAGTCAGCCGATCCGCGACAAAGACGAGCTCGCCGATTTTATCGATCGGTATGCCGCGTTTCTGGTGCAGAAGGCGATCTACGAATATTCCCGCGCGCGCGCCGGACATTATTCCAAGGTGCTTTTTTCCGAGTCCGGCTTTCAGAAGGCGGTCGAGGAATCGCGCTGGCTGGCGTTCCCGCTCGGCCTTGCGATGGTGGCGGAAATCGTTGACGGCGTGTTGCGCACGCAAGCCGGCGCGCGCGATGTCGACGCCCTGGTGGCGATCGTTCTGTCGGTGTTCGATCGCTACGAGGTGCCCGACGCCCTCGGTCCGGAGAAGTGGCAGGAATTGCGCGCCGACCTGGAGCAGCGCTTGCGGCGGATCGCCCTGCATCCGGTCAAGCGCGCCATGGATGTTCCCGAACAGTACGCCACGCTTTATTTCGATCTCATGCCGATTCACGAGAAGCTGCGCGGCCGCGATCTGGAGACCACGCATAATTATCTCATGGTCACCTTGTGCAATATCCATGCGGAGTTGACCAAGCGCATTGTAGGCCAGCCCTTGGCGCCGCTGCCGGCCCTGACCTGACCTGCCGTGTTCCGCGGCGACCGTCACGCTTAGCTGCCATCGCATTGTGCCGAAACGCTATTTCACATAGCCTGCGGGGCCCGGCGGTGTCGCCGCGCGGTCCGGAAACCCTTGCGCTGGCGCGCAGCCGTGTGGAACATTGGCCTGAAGGCGTATCCGGCGCTGGCGTTCGCGCGGTCAAAGGCCGCCGGCCGGCATGAAGAAAGTTCGATTCAGTGGAGAAGCTTGAAATCTACCAGTTGGTCATTGCCGACGACCACCCGCTGTTTCGTGGCGCGCTGCGCGAAGCGGTCTCAGGGCTCCTGGAGCGGGTCGAAATCGCCGAAGCCGGAACCTTCGACGACGTGGTCGCGCTGCTCGACAAAGGCGGCGATATCGATCTGGTGACGCTCGACCTGGCAATGCCCGGCGTGCGCGGTTTTTCAGGCCTTATGTACATCCGCGCGCAATACCCCAGCGTGCCGGTGATCGTGGTGTCGGCCAATGACGACCCGGCCGCGATCCGCCGCTGCATGGAGTTCGGCGCGTCCGGCTTCATTCCGAAGACGTTGAGCGTCGAGGCGATGCGCGCGGCGATTTCACGCGTCCTCAATGGCGGCGTATGGACGCCGGCCGATGTCGATCTTTCCGGCGGATCCGACGCCGAATCCGCGGCGCTGATGGTGCGCATGGGAACGTTGACACCGCAGCAGGTGCGCGTGCTGATGATGCTGTCGGAAGGGCTGCTGAACAAGCAGATCGCCTATCAGCTCGGCGTCTCTGAAGCGACCGTGAAGGCGCATGTCTCGGCCATTCTGCAAAAACTCGGCGTCGAAAGCCGGACCCAGGCGGTGATCGCCGCCGCCAAGATCGAAAGCGGCCAGTGGTCGCAGGGCGCCGCGGCGGAGGGGTGATTCCTATTTATCCCTCCCTTGAAAGGGGCGGGATAAGAAAAGCTACTCCGCCGCCGCCACCCGCATCACCCGCCACTGCGCCAGCAGCGCGCGCAAGGCGGCGGGCTTGAGCGGTTTGTTCAGCAACTGAATGTCCTCTGCGCGTGCGCGTTCGCGCACCGCCGGCGAACGGTCGGCGGTAATCAGGATCGCCGGGAGCGGCCCGCATCGTTTGCGCAGCGCGATAATCGCCTCGATGCCGTTGCCGTGGTCGAGATGATAATCGACTAGCAAGCCGTTGGGCGGCGTCGGGCTTTCGGAAATTGCCGCCATGGCGACGTCGAGGTCGGGCGCCTTGATTACTTCGCAGCCCCAGCCGCGCAGCAGCATCTCCATGCCGTCGAGGACCGCGGGTTCGTTGTCGATGCAGATCGCGGTGGTGCCGGCAAGCTGGCTCGGATCGATGCGCGCGGTGTCGCGCGCGGGCAGTTCGACCGGCGCGGCATTGGAACGCGTCACCGTCACTGCGAAATGCGAACCGCCCGAGGCCGGCTGGCCGACCTCGACGGCGCAGCCGAGCACACGCGCGACGCGCTCGACAATCGACAGGCCGAGCCCGAGGCCGCGGGCGATGCGCGCGCCTTGTTCGAGCCTGTGGAATTCGATGAAGATATCGCGCTGCTGGCTTTCCGGAATGCCGACGCCGGTGTCGTAGACATCGATACGGATGTGATCGTGCTTGCGGCGGCAGCCGATCAGCACGCGGCCGGTCGGCGTGTACTTGATGGCGTTGGAAACCAGATTCTGCACCAGCCGGCGCAACAGGCGGCGGTCGGAGCGCACCACCAGCGAGCACGGCACGTAGATCAGCTCGATGCCCTTGGCGGCGGCCAGCGGCGCGAACTCCAGCTCGATCTGACGCATCAGATCGTCGATGCGGAACGACGAGAACTCCGGCCGCATGGCCCCGGTATCCAGCCGCGACATGTCGAGCAGCGCGCCGAAGATTTCCTCGACCGCTTCCAGCGAGGCATCGATATTGTCGACCAGCCGCCGGTCGTCACGGCCGCCACGCTCGATCAGGCTGGTGACGTAAAGCCGCGCCGCGTTGAGCGGTTGCAGAATGTCGTGGCTGGCCGCGGCGAGAAACTTGGTCTTGGAAATATTGGCGGCGTCGGCCTCGCCTTTGGCGCGGGCGAGCGCGACATTGAGCAGCGTCAGTTCCTCGGTGCGCTCGCGCACGCGCCGCTCCAGCGTTTCGTTCGACCGCTCGAGCGCTTCGGCGGCTTCGACGCTTGAGGTAATGTCGGTGAAGGTGGTGACGATGCCGCCGTCGGGCATGTGGTTGGCGCGCACCTCGATCACCATGCCGGCCTCGGCGAAGCGCTCCATGAACACTTCCTTGCCGGAGACATAGCGCTCGATCTGCGCGCGCACGAAGTCCTCGATGCGCTCGGGTTTGACGTCGCCGCGCTGGCTGTTGAAGCGCAGGATGTCGGCAAGGCCGACGCCAACGCGGATCAGGCTCGGCGGCAAATCGAGAATTTCGCCGAACTGCCGGTTCCAGCAGATCAGTTGCAGATCGCGGTCGAACACCGCGATGCCCTGGCGCACATGGTCGAGGGCGGTCTGGAGGATTTCGCGGTTGTACTGGATCGCCGCGTTGGCGTCGTCCAGGAGCTTCAGCGCCGCCTTGGTCGACACCGTGCGCTTGCGCAGCAGCAATGACAGCACCAGCCGCGACGACGCGCCGCCGATCGCCGAGGCGAGAATATGCTCGGCGTGCCGCACCAGCCGGAAGTCGGCCTCGTCCTTGGCCTCCATGCTGATGCGGTGGGTTTCGGCGAAGGTCTCCAGCGCGCCGCGCGTGCGTTCTTCGCCGAGATAGCGGGCGACGGTGGTGATGAGTTCTTCGACCGTCACCGACGATCGCCATAGGCGGAAGCTCGGCGTTATCGGCGTCAGGTCGGAGGGCACGAAAGTATTGGCCTGCATGCGTTCGATCGGCGACGGCTCGCGCCGCAGCGAGAAGCCGATGTAGCAGAGGATATTGACCCCCAGACTCCAGACCACGCCATGCACCAAAGGCGACAGGCTCAGGCCGAACATATGCTGTGGCCGCAGCATGGCGATGCCCCACGGGCCTTCGGTGAGGATGTGCTGGCCGATGAAGCCGATGTCGGCGAAAGTCGGCAGCAGCAGGGTATAGGCCCAGATGGCGATGCCGGCGACCATGCCGGCGATGGCGCCGGAGGCGGTGGCGCGCCGCCAGAACAGGCCGCCGAAAAAAGCCGGCGCCAGTTGGGCGACCGCGGCGAAGGCCAGCAGACCGATGGAGGCCAACTGCGCCTCGCCGGCCGCGCGGTAATACAGATAGGACAGCAGCAGAATGACAAAGATCGCCAGCCGCCGCACCATCAGCAGCAGCTTGCCGATATTCTCGCGGCCTGACAGCAGCCCCTCGCGCCGTTGCAGCACCAGCGGCATGATCAGGTCGTTCGACACCATGATCGACAGCGCCACCGATTCGACGATCACCATGGCGGTCGCCGCCGACAGCCCGCCGACAAAGGCGGCGATGGTCAACACGTAGGAGCCGGTCTCGAGCGGCAGCGCCAGCACGAACATGTCGCTGTCGACCGAGCCGGCCGGGAAGGTGAGCAGGCCGGCCAGCGCGATCGGCACCACGAACAGATTGATCAGCACCAGATAGATCGGAAACAGCCAGACCGCGCGCTTGATTTCGCTCTCGTTGTTGTTCTCGACCACCGCGACGTGGAACTGACGCGGCAACAGGATGATTGCCATGAACGACAGCAGCGTCGTCACGATCAGCGCGTCGAAGGCCGGCTCGCGCGAGAACAGCCCGGAGGTCGCCGGACTGGCCCGCGCCGCTTCGAACAATGCCCCCGGCCCGCCGAACATCCAGAACGTCACGAAGGTGCCGACCGCGAGGAAGGCAAACAGTTTGACGATCGACTCGGCGGCGATCGCCAGCATCAATCCATCCTGATGCTCGGTGGCGTCGATGTGGCGGGTGCCGAACAGCACCGCGAAGGTCGCCATCGACAGCGCGACGAACAACGCGATATCGCCGAGCAGCGGACGGGTCATATCGCTGATCGGCGTGATGTGGGCGAGGATGGTTTCCAGCGACGACGACACCGCCTTCAGTTGCAGCGCGATGTAGGGAATGGTGCCGACGATGGCGATCAGCGCCACCACGGCGGCGACCGCCTGGCCCTTGCCGTAGCGGGCGGCGATGAAGTCGGCGATCGAGGTGATGTTCTGCGCCTTCGCCAGCCGCACGATGCGCACCAGCAGCGGCGAGAACAGGCCGATCATCAGCACCGGGCCGATATAGATGGTGAGGAATTCGTAGCCGGTGCGCGAAGCCGAGCCGACCGAGCCGAAGAACGTCCACGACGTGCAATAGATCGCCAGCGACAGCGGATAGATCATCAGCCGGGCGCGGCCTTCGCGGCCGAGTACGGGGCGCGTTCCCTGGCCGCCGGCCGCATTGGTTTGCGCACGGGTGCGGTCGCCGTAGCTGGCGACCAGAAACAGCAGGCCGATATATCCAAGCGCCACCGCGATGACGACCCAGCCTTGCAGCATGCCCGCTCCGGAAACCTCAGCTAAGCTAAAGCCTGAGTTACGATTTTAGCCGTGTCCGGGGCTTTAAGATAGCGCCTCGCGGGCCTCCGCCGGCCCCACCGTACGGCAATGGGCCCTGATCTTCGTCAAAACGCTGGCCTAATCTTAGGTGCAAGCTAGAAGAAACGATCGGGGGGGACGTTCAGCCATGGCGACGATCGGAAACGCAACGCCGCTGATCTCACTCGATGCCGTCGTCATCGACACCGAGACGACCGGCCTGGAGCCGGCCAAGGCGCGCATCCTGGAAATCGGCGCGGTGCCGCTGAAGGGCGGCAAGCTCGCGGAAGGCGCGGGCAAACGCCAATTGGTCAATCCCGGCGTGCCGATCCCGGAGGCGACGACGCGCATTCATCACATTGACGCCGCCACGGTGGCCGACGCGCCGGCCTTCGCGGCGGTCTGGCCGGACATGGCCGCGACGATGTCGGGCGCGATCCTGATCGGCCATACGTTGGGTTTCGATCTCGCGGTGCTCAAACGCGAGTGCGAGCGGGCCGGCCTGCCCTGGGCGGCGCCACGCACCCTCGACACCAGGCTGCTGGCGCAGGTGGCCGAGCCCCATCTCGGCGGCTACACGCTCGAGCATCTGGCAAGCTGGCTCGGCGTCACGGTCGAGGCCCGTCATTCGGCGCTGGGCGACGCGATCCTGACCGCGAAGATTTTTCTGGCGCTGCTGCCGAAGCTGCGCGCCGGCAATATCCGCACTTTGGCCGAGGCCGAGAAGGCCTGCCTGGCGCTCAGCGGCGTGCTCGACGAGCAGCATCGCGCCGGCTGGGAGGAGGCTGTGGCGGCGCCGCACACCCGCGCCGAGGCCTCGCTTGCCCGCATCGATGCCTATCCGTACCGGCACCGCATCGCCGACGTCATGAGCGCACCGGTCAAATTCATCGCCGGCGACCGCCCTTTGGGCGACGCACTCAACCGCATGGCACGGGAGAAAATATCGTCGCTGCTGGTCGGCCCTGCCGGGGCTGCGGCTGACGCACGTCTGCGCGTGCGCGACACCGGCATCGTCACCGAGCGCGACATGTTGCGGGCGATCAGCGAGCGCGGTCCGGCGGCGCTTGGCGTCGCGGTGTCGGAGTTCGCCAGCAGGCCGCTGGCGTCCCTGCCGTCGGCGGCTTTCGTCTATCGCGCGCTCGGCCGCATGAGCCGGCTCAAACTGCGTCATCTTGCTGTTGAAGATGAGAACGGCAATGTCTGCGGCATGGTGTCGTCACGCGATCTGCTGAGGCTGCGCGCGCAGGAAGCCGCCATCCTTGGCGACGCGCTTGACGAAGCCGACGACATTCAGGCCTTGGGCAAGGCGTGGGCGCTGCTGCCGCGCGCGGCGTCGGGTCTGGCCGCGGAAGGCGTCGACGCGCGCGACATCGCCGCGGTGATCTCGCGCGAACTCGGCGCGCTGACGCGCCGGGCCGGCGTCCTGGCCGAACGGGCGATGCTCGCCGACGGGCAGGGCGCGCCGCCATGTCCCTATGCTTTGTGCGTGCTCGGCTCGGCCGGGCGCGGCGAAAGCCTGCTGGCGATGGATCAGGACAATGCCATCGTTTTTGCCGAGGGCGCACCGGGCTCGGCCGCTGACCAATGGTTCGCGCGCTATGCGTCGATCGTCGCCGACATTCTGCACGAAGTCGGCGTGCCTTACTGCACCGGCGGCATCATGGCCAAGAACGATGCCTGGCGCGGCTCGATGGAAACCTGGCGCGGGCGCGTCGCCGACTGGATCGCGCGCTCCAATCCGGCCGATCTGCTGTCGGTCGATATCTTCTTCGATCTGGTCGGCGTGCAGGGCGACGGTGCGCTGGCCAATGAGTTGTGGCGCGCCGGCTTCAATATGGCGCAAGGCAATGCCGGCTTCGCCAAGCTTCTGGCCGAAGCCGCGGGCTCGGTCGCGCCCGGCATCACCATGCTCGGCGGCATTCGCACCGAGAGCGGCCGCATCGATCTCAAGCGTGCCGGCCTGTTCGGCATCGTCACCCTCGCGCGCGTCTTGGCGATCCGGCATCACTGGCTGGAGCGCGCGACGCCGGCGCGACTTACGGCTGCCCGAACGCTTCAGCGCAGCGAGGACGACATTTCAGCGCTGCTGCGCGCCCATGGCGACTTCCTCGATTTCATTCTGGCGCAGCAACTGGCCGATATCGCCGACGGCCTGCCGCCGAGCAACAAGGTCGAAGTCAAGCGTCTGTCGCGCGATCAGCGCGTCCGGCTGCGCTCGGCGCTGGGTGCGGTCGGCGCGCTCGATACGCTGACGCGCGACCTGCTGTTTTAGTGGGGCGCGACCGCGTTCTTGCATTTGACCTCGGCCCTGCCGCGCGGCATTGATCGCGGAACGAGCCGTTGCGCTTCCGTTTGGCTCGGTGAAAGTCACCCGCCGTGCCCGCGCCGTCTCTACTCAATCGCCTGACAGGCTTCCGCGACGTCGCGGAGACGCTGACATTCGCCGCCGCCGGCGGACTGACCTTCGGTTTGTTGGGCATGCCGGCCGGCTATCTGTCCGGTTCCATTCTCTTCGTTGCCGGTGCCGCGCTGGCCGGCCGGCCGATGCGAATTCCGGCGCCGGCAGTGCAGGTTCTCCAGGTGCTGATCGGCATTTCGCTCGGCGCCGTGGTCACGCCCGAAACGCTACGCGGCATCGCAACCTATCCGCTGAGCATTGGCGTGTTGATCGCGGCGACGGCCGCCATCACCGTTGTCGGAACCGTCTATCTGCGCACCGTTCACCGCTGGGATACGGTGACAGCCTATCTGGCCGCGGTGCCCGGCGGCCTGTCGCAGGTGATGGCAATGGCCATCGAGCTCAAAGCCGATGTGCGCGCCGTCGCCATCGTGCAGACCAGCCGAATCGTCATTATCGCCGTCGGCTTTCCGGCCTTGCTCGCAGGATTGGGACTGGTCGGCCACTCCGAGCGCCGCCTCGGCGGGTCGTTCGACGTATCGCAACTCGGCGAGCTTGCTCTTCTAGTCGCCGCCTCGACGGCGATGGCTTACCTCGCCTATCGCGTCCGCTTTCCCGGCGGCCTGCTGTTTGGCGCGATGTTGACCTCGGCGGCGCTGCACGGCAGCGGCCTGTTGCACGTCGAGTTGCCCTGGTGGGTGGTGCTCATCGTGATGATCGCATTCGGCGCGGTCGGCGGTTCGCGCTTTGCCAATACCTCGATGCGCATGCTGCTGCACTATGTCGGCGCCGCGTTCGGTTCATTTGCGACCGCGCTGGTGGTCACGGTGATATTTGCCTTCGCCCTGGTGCAGGTGCTGACCTTGCCGCTAGCGGATGTGATGATCGCCTTTGCGCCCGGCGCGGTCGACGCCATGTTGCTGCTGGCGCTGGCACTCAATCTCGACCCGGTCTATGTCGGCGCGCATCACCTGACGCGCATCTTCTTCGTGCTGCTGACGATGCCGATCGTCGTGCGCCGCCGCGCGCGGGCCGCGCTCAAGCCGGGCGAGGCGGCCAAACCGCCGCCGCCGCAAACGCCGTTTCAGGATTGATTGGACGGAAGCGGTTACTCCGCCGCCAGTTGCTGGCGCCGCTTCGGCAATTGCAGCCGTTCCCAGACATCGACCAAGGCTTCCGCCAATGCGTCGATCAGCACGTCGTCGTGATAGGGCGACGGCGTGATGCGCAGGCGTTCCTCGCCGCGCGGCACGGTCGGGTAGTTGATCGGCTGGATATAGATGCCGTGGTCGGCGAGCAGCATGTCGCTCGCCTGCTTGCACTTCTCGGCATCTCCGATCAGCACCGGCACGATATGCGTCGATGACGGCATCACCGGCAGACCCGCCGCATTGAGCACGGCCTTGACGCGCGCGGCGCGGTCCTGATGGCGGTCGCGTTCCCACTGCGAGGTCTTGAGGTGGCGGATCGCGGCGGTGGCGGCGGCGCAGATCGCCGGCGGCAGCGCGGTGGTGA
>JAUSBQ010000247.1 GCA_030651965.1 Pseudolabrys sp.
GGCGACGATATTGTCGTGGACCTCGTTGTTGGTCGGAATTTCGACCAGGCGGACTTCGCCATTGCCCCAGTCGCCGATCGGCTCGACGCGCAGGCTGGGGCGCTTCTCGAAATGCGATTCGAGGTCCTGATAAGAATTGAAGTCGCGCTTGCGCTGGATGAGACCGAAGCTGCGCGGGTTGCTGTCGTAAAAGCTGCTGATCTGGAGATCGCGCGGGTTTGTCAGAACCCGCCAAAGCGCTTCGCCGTGGCCATTGCGGATCGCCAGGCCGTCGGAATCATGAACCGCCGGCCTGAAGTCGTCCACATTCTTGCGGTCGTTGGCGTCGAAAAAGAACATGCTGGTCATCGGCGCAATGCCGGCTTCGGCGATTTCGGCGCGAGGATAGAGGTTCATCTCGACGTCGTGGACCGTGGTCGCGCCCGGCCGGACCGTGAACCGGTAGGCGGCCGCCGCGCTTTTGCTGTCGAGTACGGCGTGGACGACGATCGAGTTCGATCTCGGCTCCGGCGTCTCGATCCAGAACGTCTTGAACAGCGGAAATTCCTCGCCCTTCGGATCGGCGGTATTGAGGGCCAGGCCGCGCGCCGACAGTCCGTAGGTCTGGCCTTTGGCGACCGCGCGGAAATAGCTGGCGCCAAGGAAGACGCTGACCTCGTCGAAATAGTCGGGCCGGTTCATCGGCGCGTGAATGCGAAATCCGGCAAAGCCGAGATCGGCATCGGGCGGCGGCGCGGTGAGGCCCTCGAAAGTGAACAGGCTTGGCGAGTATTTGACCGGCGTGGCGCGGCCTTTGGCCACGGTAAAGATGTCGACGCGGTTGGAAAAGAAAAAGCCGCGGTGAAAGAGCTGGATTTGAAACGGCAGCTTGTCGTCGCGCCACAACGCCTTGTCCGGCACGAAGCGAATCTTGCGGTATTTGTCGTAGTCGAGGTTCTTCAGATTGTCCGGCAACGCCGTGTTCGGCGCCTGATAGGGCTTTTGCGCCAGATCGCGCGCTATTTGCCGCACGGCCGCCGGATCGAACGCGGTTTCCTGGGCGGCGGCGGGCTGCGCCGGCGTCGCCGGCGTCGCCGTAAAGGCGACGCTAGAGGGAATAGACGCGACAATCGGCAATATCGCCGCTGACGTAATGAATTGGCGCCGGTTCAAAGGTAACTCCACCGGGGCCATACGTCCCGCAGAGGGCCCCTTGTTGCATTGCACAGGCTCTTAATGCCCGGCGATGCCGAGAGTTCCATTGAACTAAAGCAGCTATTTTTTCAGCCGGTAGCCGGTCTTGAAGATCCACCAGATGGTGACGAGGCAGGTCACCAGGAAAAACAGGGTCATGCCGAGGCTGACCATGGGGCTGACATCCGCGACCTCGAAGAAGCTCCAGCGGAAGCCGCTGACCAGATAGACCACCGGATTGAACAGCGTCACCGTCTGCCAGACCGGCGGCAGGACGTGGATGGAATAGAAGGTGCCGCCGAGGAACGTCAGCGGCGTCAGGATCAGCAGCGGAATGATCTGCAACTGCTCGAAGCCGTCGGCCCAGATGCCGATGATGAAGCCGAACAGGCTGAAAGTGATGGCGGTCAGCACCAGGAAAGTCAGCATCCAGAACGGATGGGCGATATGCAGCGGCACGAACAGCCACGACGTCGCCAGAATGATCAGGCCGAGCACGATCGACTTGGTCGCCGCCGCGCCGACATAGCCGCAGGCGATCTCGAACGACGACACCGGCGCCGACAGCAGTTCGTAGATCGTGCCGGTGAAGCGCGGGAAATAGATGCCGAACGACGCGTTCATCGTGCTCTGCGTCAAGAGCATCAGCATGATCAGGCCGGGCACGATGAAGGCGCCATAGGCGACGCCCTCGATCTCGGTGATGCGCGAGCCGATGGCCGCGCCGAAGACGACGAAATAGAGCGACGTCGAGATCACCGGCGAGACGATGCTCTGCCAGATGGTGCGGAGCGTGCGCGCCATTTCAAACTTGTAGATCGCCAGAATCGCGTGCGTATTGATCGAGTGGGTATTCATGCGGCGGCCCCGGTGCGATCGGTGACCAGACCGATGAAGATATCCTCCAGCGAGCTTTGCGTCGTCTGCAAATCGCGGAAACGGATGTTGAGGCGGGCGAGATCGCTCAACAGCGCGGTGACGCCGGTGCGTTCGGCCGCGGTGTCGTAGGTGAAGACCAGTTCGTTGCCACCATCGGCGAGCGCCAGATTGTGGACGGCAAGTTCGGCGGGCACCGCCGCGAGCGGCTTTTGCAGGTGCAGCGTCAGTTGCTTCTTGCCGAGCTTGCGCATCAGCTCGGCCTTTTCCTCGACCAGGATGATCTCACCTTTGCTGATGACGCCGATGCGATCGGCCATGTCCTCGGCTTCTTCGATGTAATGCGTGGTCAGAATGATGGTGACGCCGGAGGCGCGCAGATCCCGCACCACCTGCCACATGTCCTTGCGCAGTTCGACATCGACGCCGGCGGTCGGCTCGTCGAGGAACAAAACCTGCGGCTCATGCGACAGCGCCTTGGCGATCAGCACGCGCCGCTTCATGCCGCCGGACAGCGTCATGATCTTGTTGTCTTTCTTGTCCCACAGCGACAGGTCGCGCAGAATTTTTTCGATATGCGCCGGATTCTTGCGCTTGCCGAACAGGCCGCGGCTGAAGCTCACCGTCGCCCATACCGTCTCGAACGCGTCGGTGGTCAGCTCCTGCGGCACCAGTCCGATCAGCGAGCGCGCCGCGCGATAGTCGGTGACGATATCGTGGCCGTCGACCGTCACCGTTCCGGTGGACGGATTAACGATGCCGCAGATGACGCCGATCAACGTCGTCTTGCCCGCGCCATTGGGGCCGAGCAGCGCGAAGATCTCGCCGCGTTTGATGTCGAGGTTGATCGACTTCAGCGCCTGGAAACCGGATGCGTAGGTCTTCGACAGACCGTTGATGGAAATGATCGATGGCATGAATGAGTCGCGCAAAGGGAAGGATGAGGGAGTGTGTCGCGACCGCATATAGGCGGCGTTGCGCAGCCGCGCCAGCCCCGGTCGGGAACCGATTGAGCTAGCCGATTGTGGCCAGCGAACTGAGGTCGGGAACGGTACGTTCCGGTGCGAAATCGGCGTATTCGTCCGGCATCTTGCTTCGATTGACCCACAATCCGCAAAAACCGACCGAAACCGCCGCCATCACGTCCCAGCGATTCGACGAAACAAATGTCACGTCGCGCGGCGCGCATTTGTAGTGATTCGTGACCAGCGCATAGACCTCCGGCCGCGGCTTGAACATTTTCAAGACATCGACCGAGAGGACGGCGTCGAGGTCGCCGCCGATGCCGGCATTGTCGACCGCGCCCTTGAGCATTGCGGGCGAGCCGTTTGACAAGATGCCGGTGCTGTGGCCGGCGGCTTTCAGCGCTTTGAGCGCGGCGCGCGCGTCGGGGAAGGCGTCGAGCTTGAAATAAGCGTCGAGCAGGCCGGCTTTCAGCGTCTTCGGCACCGAGGGCACGCGCGCCAGTGCGTAATCGAGCGCGCGTTCGGTCAGTGTCCAGAATTCCACATAATGGCCGGCGAGCGTCAGCGTCCAGGTGTATTCGAGCTGCTTGGTGCGCCATATCTCCGACATGCGGTCGGCGTCCGGGCCGGCATCGCCGCGAAAGCGGCCGATGGCGGCGTGAACGTCGAACAAGGTGCCATAAGCGTCGAAAACGAAGATGGATGGCATGGTATCCCCCGGAGCTGTTGCGCTATGCTTGCAAAGCGCGGCTATAAGCGCAAAGAAAATGTCGTCACAAAAAGGTGTTGGGAGAGCGTAATGCCGCTGGCGCGGGATCTATCGAAAACCTGGAGCTTTTACGAGGGCGACTGGCACGAAGGCAATCTGCCGATCATGGGCGTGCGCACCCATGCCGCTCTGTTCTGCTCGTCGGTGTTCGACGGCGCGCGCACCTTCGAGGGTGTGACGCCCGATCTTGACCTGCATTGCCAGCGGGTCAACGCCTCGGCCAAGGCGATGATGCTCGATCCGGTCTGTTCGGCGGAAAACTGGGAAGGATTGACGCGCGACGGCATCAAGAAATTCGGTGCCGACGCCGCGCTCTATATCCGCCCGACCTATTGGGCCGAGAGCAGCGGCAGGCTGATGATCGCACCGGATCCGGATTCGACGCAGTGGTGCCTGACGATCTACGAAGCGCCGATGCGGGCGCCGGAAGGCATGTCGATTACCTTGTCGCCGTTCCGCAAGCCGACCGCCGAGACCATGCCGCTCGACGCCAAGGCCGGCTGCCTCTATCCGAACAATGCGCGCGCACTGGTCGAGGCCAACCAACGCGGCTTCATGATGCCGGTGATGCGCGATGCGCTCGGCAATGTCGCCGAATTCGCCAGCGCCAATCTGTTCATGGCCAAGGACGGCGTCGTGTTCACGCCGGCGCCGAACGGCACCTTTCTCAACGGCATCACGCGCCAGCGCGTCATTTCGCTGTTGCGCGGCGACGGCGTCGACGTCGTCGAGACGACATTGAGCTATGCCGACCTGGAAACCGCCGACGAGATTTTCTCTTCCGGCAACTATTCCAAGGTGATGCCGGTTAACCGCATCGACGCGCGGTCGATGCAGCCGGGCCCGCTCTGCCGCAAGGCGCGCGACCTGTATTGGGCATACGCGCACGCCAGCGCATGATCCCGAAAAGGCCTGCCCCCGACTAGATCGGGGGTGGGCACCGGTTTTCGGACAAGATCATGTGCAATGATCAGACCCTTCGTTTCAGCGTAGCAATAGCCTGCTCGGCCGCGGCGACTCCGGTGAGATAGGCGCCATGCGCGGTCGAGAAGTCATGCGCCGAGCAGGCTTCACCCGCAAAAAACAGCCGCTCGTCCACCGGCCCCGCCAGCATTGCGCGTTCATACGCCGCGCCAGGCACGGCATACGAATATGAGCCGCGCGCATAAGGGTCCTTGCCCCAGGAATGCATCAGCGATGGCTTCACGCGCCTGGCTATTCCGCTGCCGAGATGTTTGGTGAGTTCTTCGACCGCGAAATTGAAGAACGCCCTCTCGCCGCCGGCTTCGAGATCGCGCGCGCATTGCCCGGCATAGAAGCATTCGATCAGCGGCCGGCCGAACGGCCGCATATGATAGGTGCCGGTGCGGCTGCGCTCGGTGCTGCCGAACAGACGCCCGCCGGGTTCGAATTCTTCCGCATGATCGAGATTGAGAAATAATTTGTCGGCGAGGCCGAGCGGCAGGCGTGCTGCGGCGCGCGTCTTCTCCGGCAAGGTTGGGGCAAAGAAGTCCGCGCGTTCGGCCAGCACGTTGGTGGGCAGTGTAATGATCACCTTGTCGGCGGCGATGTCGCCTTTCACTGTCACGATCTTCACGCGCGTTCCGCTATGATCGATGCGCGTCACCGGGCTGTCGAACATCACCGGCACAGTGTCGCCATGCGCGGTGATCGCGGTGCCGTAGCCTTCCTTGACGCGCCAGTTGATCTCGGTGTCGTCGTAGAGTTCGAAGTCAAGCGCCGACATGTTCTTCAATTCGGTGCCGCTGATATAGGTGCCGACCGCGGTGATGAGATTATTCCAGCGGTTGCCAGGCTCGAGCATGGCGGCGGCGGGCATGTCTTTGCCCTTCGCAACCGCAGCGCTCATCCGCTCGAAGAACGCTGCCATCGCGGCGTTGAATTCATTCTGCTCGCCAGGTTTGAAGACGCCCGGCAGCGATGGCCGCGACCATGGCGGCGAGGTCTTGTCGATGCTGCGGCCTTGCGCCTCGGCAATCGCCGCCCACGGATTGCGGTCGGCTGAGTGCAGCCAGCCGCAGCCGAGATCGAGCGGCAGGCCGGACGCATCGTCACAGGTCCAGGCCCGGCCGCCCAAACGCGATCGCGCCTCGACGATCAGGCAGGCGATGCCGGCGTCATGCAGATGTCTTCCGGCGGCAATCCCGGCCGCGCCGCCGCCGATAATGGCAATCTCGGTTTCGCGGTAGGTCACGGCGGCGGTTCGGTCAGGAGTTTCGGCGTTGGGCCGCCGCGTAGATCGTAGACGCGCGCGAAGGTGACGCCTTCGCGCGCTATCTCGGCGATGATCGGCGCCTTGAGGTATTCGCAATAATAGGCGCCGACCGCCATCGCGAAGTCGGCCTGTTTTTCATTGAACGTGGTCTCGAATTCGGGACCCAGCACCTGCTGCGCCGCGAGTTGCGGACCGCAGATGGCGACGATCCACTTTCGCCCCTTCGGTGGATGGTCTGCGCCGGCGGCCAGCCGGCTGCGCAATTCATCGGCAGCCTGCTTGAACGCCACCCCCCAATAATCGAGCATGAAATTGTGTTGCGCCCCGCGCACGCCGCCGGCGAAGGCGTTGAAGCTGACATATTGATAGGGATGCAGCCGCACCATCTCGACCAGCGGCAGGCTTATTCCGGCAAGCAAGACCGCGCAGACGGTGGCGATCTGCGCCGCGCCATAAACGCGCGCCCGGTCGAACAGGAAGCCGAACGCCAGGCCGCCGGCGACGGCGACGGGCGGCACGATGAAAACGAAATGGCGCAGGCCGTTATAGAAGGCCGGGTGCGAGATCATCGCCAGCACCACCGGCAGCAGCACCGCGAGCGCGAGAGCGAGCATTGCGGCGCGGCGGTTCAGCGGCCGCTGGCCGCGTATCAGGATGAGGACGATGCCGGCAAGCCCGATCAGGGCGAGGACCAGCATGATGATCGGCAGCTTGAGCGCGAACAGTTGCGGCAGATATGAAATCGGCATGTCGGGCACCGAGATCAATTTGCCATGGAACAACTCCTTCCACGGCTTCTCGAAAAACTTGTCGAAATATTCCGCGGCGTCGAGCGGATTGAGCGGCGAAACGATCGACCATGGCCACAGCAGGCCCATGATCAGGTAGCCGAGCGCCAGCGCCGGCAGCATGATCCAGATGAACTGCGTGGCGCGTTGCGCGGCGTTCCAGCCGATGTTTTTCCATTCAGTGGCGACGATCAGCACCAAGGCGGCGAGCGCATAAGGCGCGGCGACGGCGGCGAGGACGCGAGAGCCGAACGCCAGTCCGAGGCCAAGGCCGAGCAGCGCGACCGTGCGCACCGAAGGCTTGGGGTATTCGTCGAGCGCGCGCGCGATGCCGAGCAGCAGCACCGCCATGGCGGTGGCGAAGGGCGCGTCCTTCGGGTTGATGAACATGTGGCCGTAGAACAGCGGGCAGGCCGCCAGCAGGATGAGCGCGGCGCAGCCGGCCACCGGTCCGCCGAGGCGGCGGCCAAGCCGCCAGGTCGCAAACAGCCCGACTATGCCGATGGCTGCGCCGATTAGCCGGCGCGTTTCGAACAGATCGAACGGCAGAACTTTCGCGGCGAGCGCCGCCGCCATGTCGAAGCCGCCGCCATATTTGTACAGATTGACGAAGGACAGCGCGCGCGCATCGGCAAAGCCCGAGGCGTAAAGCTTGAGCAGCAGATCGCCATATTGCGAGTGCGTGTAGTCGTCCCAGCCGAGGCCGTAATCGCGGAAGGTGACGGCCGCGACCAGCGCGACCGTCAGCAGCACCGCGATGGCCAAGGCATCGGCCACGCGGTCGGCGAGATTTTCAGCCGACCGCGCGCCGGGCATCGGGAGAGATCCGAGGATGTTACTTGGTTGCCGCCGCGAACATGGCGTCGACGTGTTCCCAGTTCACCAGATGATCGAGGAAGGCTTTGAGATAATCCGGCCGACGGTTGCGATAGTCGATGTAGTAGGAGTGCTCCCAGACGTCGCAGCCGAGGATCGGCGTGCCGCCATGGACCAGGGGGTTTTCGCCGTTCGGGGTCTTGGAGATGGCGAGCTTGCCGCCCTTGACCTCAATCCAGGCCCAGCCGGAGCCGAACTGGCCGACGCCGGCCGCGGCGAAATCGGCTTTCATCTTGTCGAGGCCGCCGAGATCGCTATCGATGGCCGCCTTCAGCTTGCCCGGAATCTTGTCGCCGCCGCCATTCGGCTTCATCCACTGCCAGAAATGCAGATGGTTGTAGTGCTGGCCGGCATTGTTGAAGAGGCCGGCGTTCTTGCCGAACGAACCCTTGACGATGTCTTCGAGCGATTTGCCTTCGAGCCCCGAGCCCTCGAGCAGCTTGTTGCCGTTATCGACGTAGGCCTTGTGGTGCTTGTCGTGATGATATTCGAGCGTCTCGCGCGACATGTAGGGCGCCAGCGCATCGTAGGAATAGGGCAGATCGGGCAGCTTGAAAGACATCTGTTCCTCCTTAGGTCGATTAAAACATTTGGTGCGGAATAGCCGGTCTCAGTGAACCCGGCGTGACCCTTGCGAGTTCCACTATTAGTTAATTAGGCGCTGGCGCGGTTGGGAGCAACTTTCCGGCTCTTCACCCGTCACAGCGGCTCCGGCGCAAAGCGGGGCTTGGGTTGGCCCGGCAGCGTTAATGATGTTTGAAGGCATTGTTTGGTATTTTAACTTTAATAGTTGCCGCCCTCGCCGGAAAAAGCGAGAATTGCCTGTTGGTATAATAGGTTACCTCTTTTTGTACGGCCGAATAATGGGCCGGTCGCGTAGCGGAGGCTCGAAACGGACATGCCGATTCTCTTGTATGGCGTTGGAGCCCTGGTCGTTGCGATGGGGGTCGCAACGATTGGATTCGGCGTTCCGATCAACGAATTCAGCTTCGGAAACACCCTGATTATCGCCGGTACGACGGCCGCCGTCGGCGGTCTCATCGTCATCGCGCTCGGTGTGGCGGTGGCGCAGTTGCAGCGCCTGGCCGATGCCTTGGCGACGCGCTCGCCGATCCGCTCCAGCCGGCCGTTCGACACTTTCGACCCCGCCGCCGCCGTTACGCGGCCCCCCGCCGCGCCGGCCCGGGTTCCATTCCCGCCCAAGACCAAAGCGGAGCCGAAGGTCGAGGCCAGACCGCCTGAGCCGCGCATCGAGACGCCGCGTCCGCCGGCTGTGCCCGTCGCCGACCGTTTCGACGACTACGCGCCGCCCGTTCTCGCCAATCCGGACGAGCCGCCGGTCACCGTGGCCGACGAGGCGTTCCTGTCGCCGCTGCATCCGGCGCAGTACTCCCGCGCGCCGGCGCCGCCAGCCATGGACCTGGATCGCACGCCGGGCGAGGGTTTCGATGACGCGCCGCGCGCGGGTCTGGATGACGCCCCCCGCAAATCCCACACTTATTTTGACGCGATGTGGCCGGCCGAGCCGAAGTCCACCGAACCTAAGGCCGCCGAGCCCAAGTTCGCCGAACCCAAGTCGCCGGAACCAAAGCCGGTTGAGTTCAGGGCTGCTGAGCAAGTGCCCGACGACGACGAATTTGGCGAACCGACGCTTGCCGAATCCAAGCCGGCCGAATCAAAGCCGGCCGAGCCGAAACTGGCCGAACCCAACACGCCGGCATTTCCGTGGTCCGACATGCGACGCAGCGAGCCGGTAGCCGCCGACCAACATGAAGAACCCGCGGATGAAGAGGCGCCGCGCGCCGTCGCAATCCTCAAGTCAGGCGTCGTCGATGGCATGGGCTATACGCTCTACGTTGACGGCTCGATCGAAGCGGAGCTGCCGCAAGGCACCCTGCGCTTTGCATCGATCAACGAATTGCGCAGCCACCTGGAAAAGACGTCTTAGCGGTTTCGAGACTATGGCTGGCGCGGGCCGGGCGGTACACAATGCCCTCATGTATTCATTGGCATTCTAGTCTCCATCAGGGCCCCATTCGACTTGCGACAGATAGAGGCTGATAGTACTGTTCAAATATAGGATTCCCGGTGATAATCATTGCGAATTGGCTGGACGGCACTTCGGCCCAAGACCCGCATCGCCTTTTTTGACGGATCCGACGGATCTTGCGGGTTATTCGACCGACGGCCGGAACATGGCGGGGCAGGCTCGATGAGCGACAGCACGGCAAGCGCAAATTTTATTGAACTGACGGCCGAAATCGTC
>JAUSBQ010000252.1 GCA_030651965.1 Pseudolabrys sp.
TAATGCCGCTGTTCGAACTGATGAGTATGGCATTGGTGACATTGCTGATCGCGCCGATCCCGGAAGCGACTACCCCGCCTGTTCCATTGTCGGACACGCTAATACCGACGCCGGTCCCCGTGCCGCTGATCGAGCCCGTCCGGTTGAGCGTGACCGTCCCGGCGTTGGCGCCGTGAACAATGTTGATGCCGGTACCGTTCGCAAACGAGACATTGCCGCTGCCGCCGACGGTAATGTCCCCATCCGCGGCCGCCACAGTTGCATTGAAGGTCGAGACGCTGATGCCGTTATCGCCGGAGATGTTGCCCACACCATCGAGCACAATCCTGCCGTTGCCTTCCGTCACCAGCGCTACCCCTGTCCTGGTAGCCGCGCTAACGCTGACGTCGCCATTGACATGTGCGGTCACATCGCCGGTCGAAGCCGGATCGTAGGTGCGCATGAACAGGCCGAACGATCCCATGCTGGTGATGCCGGCGCCGACCGCGCTGTTATAGACGATCGATCCATCCCAGGAGAGCAAGGAGATGCCAGCGTTCGCGCCGAACGGCGCCGCCGCTCGGTTGACGGTGCCGTTGTGGGTGAAGGTGACGGTCGAGCCAGCTTCCGACGTTTGAAGCATCAGGCCATTGCCGCCGACCGTGACTCCGGGCGCGATGCTGCCGACGACATTGCCACCGCTGTCAAAAGTCTGATTCCGGTCTGTCGACGACGCAGTCGCGGCGTTGTTGTTGCTGCTTTCAGTCGTGACCGTGTCAGCGTTGCACGAGACTGTGTTCGGCGAGAACGTCACATCGCACGCCGCCAGCGCGGAACGCAGGCTGGACGGCGCCAGCACCAGCGCCGTGGAGGCCAGAAGGCCAATTCGCAACGCCGCAACGAGACCACCTTCGACCGCGCACTTCATTTCCGTCACGCCCCGTCAATCGCAACAGCCATTCCGCCGCGAGGTGAAACGGCAAAGCCGATGCGCCTAACGGGATACCAATGCGAATAGAGGGCATTGAAACGGGGGATTCCACGCAAACTCGATGTACCGGGCAGAAAACTCGATGAACCGGTCTGGACCCGGTGAGTTCTTTAACTTTTAGCAGCGGTCGCCGCGGACAACGAAAAAGGGCCGCCCCGAAGGACGGCCCTGCTTTCTAATCCCTCCCCTGCAAGGGGAGGGTCGGTGAGCATCGAACGAAGTGAGATGCGAACCGGGGTGGGGTTTAAGCGAGATACCCCCACCCGGCCACCGCTTCGCGGTGTCCACCCTCCCCCGCAAGCGGGGGAGGGATAACCATTACTCAGCCGCCGGTAGCGCCGGGGCGGCCAGCGCCTCGGCGGCGGAGGCGGCCTTGGCCGCATCCTTTTCGCGCTCTTCCAGGATGAGCGCATCGCGCTTGATCGCGATCTCGCGCAACTGGTTCATCATGGCGCCGGTGCCGGCCGGGATCAGACGGCCGACGATGACGTTTTCCTTGAGGCCGTCGAGCGTGTCCGCCTTGCCGTTGACAGCGGCTTCGGTGAGCACGCGCGTGGTCTCCTGGAACGACGCGGCCGAGATGAACGACCGGGTCTGCAACGAGGCCTTGGTGATGCCGAGCAGCACGGGGTGGCCCGACGCCGGCTTCTTGCCCTCTTCGACAGCCTTGAGGTTGATCTCGTCCATTTCGCTGCGGTCGATCTGTTCGCTCGCCAGCAGATCGGTTTCGCCGGCGTCGTCGATCTCGACCTTTTGCAGCATCTGGCGAACGATCACCTCGATGTGCTTGTCGTTGATCATAACGCCCTGCAAGCGATAGACGTCCTGCACTTCGTTGACCAGATAGGCCGCCAGTTCTTCGACGCCCTTGATGGCGAGAATGTCGTGCGGGGCAGGATTGCCCTCGACGATATAGTCGCCCTTCTCCAGCACGTCGCCGTCCTGGAGATGGATGTGCTTGCCCTTCGGGATCAGATACTCCCGCGGCTCCTCACCCTTGTCGGCCGGCTCGATCGTCAAGCGGCGCTTGTTCTTGTAGTCCTTGCCAAAGCGCACGGTACCGCCGATTTCGGCGATGATCGCCGCGTCCTTCGGCTTGCGGGCTTCGAACAATTCCGCCACCCGCGGCAGACCGCCGGTGATGTCGCGCGTCTTGGCGCTTTCGGTCGGGATACGCGCGATGACGTCGCCCGCCTTCACGCTTGAGCCCGGATCGACCGAGATGATGGCGTCGACCGCGAGCAGATAGCGCGCCTCGCCGCCACGGGCGAGCTTGAGGATCTTGCCGTCCTTGCCCTTCACGATCATGGCCGGACGCAGGTCGGCCTGATTACGGGACGAACCTGTGCGCCAGTCGATCACAACGCGCTTGGCGATGCCGGTCGATTCGTCGAGCTGTTCCGACATCGACAGACCGTCCACCATGTCCTCGAAGGCCACTTCGCCGTCGACTTCGGTGAGGATGGGCCGCGTGTACGGATCCCACTCGGCGATGCGCTGGCCGCGCTTGATCTTGTCGCCCTCGTCGACGCGCATGCGCGCGCCGTAAGGGATACGGTGATGAGCGCGCTCGGTCCCGTCGGGATCGATAACCGCCACCACCATGTTGCGCACCATCGCCACCGTGTCCTTGTCGGAGTTCGTGGCAATGTTCTTGTTCTTGAACACGATCTTGCCGTCGAAATTCGACTCGATGAACGACTGATCCGAGATCTGCGCCGCGCCGCCAATGTGGAACGTGCGCATGGTGAGCTGGGTGCCCGGCTCGCCGATCGATTGGGCGGCGATGACGCCCACCGCCTCGCCCATGTTGACCGGCGTACCGCGCGCCAGATCGCGCCCATAGCAGGCACCGCAGACGCCAATCTTGGTTTCACACGTGAGAACGGATCGAATTTTGAGTTCCTGAACACCCGCGGTAACGATCTGATCCACTTCAGGCTCGGTCATCAACGTGCTGCTTTTGACAATGACCTTGCCGGTGTTGGGATCCTTGACGTCTTCCGCCGTCGTTCGACCCAGAATTCGGATGGCGAGGGAAGCAACAACGGTGCCTGAGTCGACAATGGCACGGACCTTGATGCCTCCGCTGGTGCCGCAATCCGGCTCGGTGATGATGCAATCCTGCGCGACGTCGACCAGACGGCGCGTTAGATAGCCCGAGTTCGCCGTCTTCAAGGCGGTGTCGGCCAGACCCTTGCGGGCGCCGTGGGTCGAGTTGAAGTACTCGAGAACCGACAGACCTTCCTTGAAGTTCGAGATGATCGGCGTCTCGATGATCTCACCCGACGGCTTGGCCATCAGGCCGCGCATGCCGGCGAGCTGACGCATCTGCGCCGGCGAACCGCGGGCGCCGGAATGGGCCATCATGTAGATCGAGTTGACCTGCAGATCGCGGCCTTCCTTGTCCTTCTTGGTCGTCGAGATCTCCTTCATCATCGCCTCGGCGATGGCGTCGGTGGACTTCGACCAGGCGTCGACCACCTTGTTGTACTTCTCGCCCTGGGTGATGAGGCCGTCATTGTACTGCTGCTCGAACTCCTTGGCGAGTTCGCGAGTCTTGTCGACGGTCGCCCACTTCGACGCCGGCACCACCATGTCGTCCTTGCCGAACGAGATGCCGGCCTTGAAGGCGTGGTGAAATCCGAGCGCCATAATGCGATCGCAGAAGATGACCGTCTCTTTCTGACCGCAGTGGCGGTAGACCTGATCGATCATCCCCGACACTTCGCGCTTGGTCATCAGTTTGTTGACGATGTCGAACGGCGCCTTGACGTTGCGCGGCAGCACATTGCCGAGCAAGACGCGGCCCGGCGTGGTGTCGTACCACTTCTTGAACTCTTCGCCGTTCTCGTCGATGCCGATCCAGCGGTAGCGGATCTTGGTATGCAGCGCGATGACCTTTTCGGCCAAAGCGTGCTCGATCGCCGCCATGTCGCCGAACGACTTGCCCTCGCCGGGCGAGCCTTCGCGGATCAGCGTCAGGTAGTAAAGGCCGAGCACGATGTCCTGCGACGGCACGATGATCGGCTGGCCGTTCGCGGGATGCAGGATGTTGTTGGTCGACATCATCAGGACGCGCGCTTCCAGCTGCGCTTCCAGCGACAGCGGAACGTGCACGGCCATCTGGTCGCCGTCGAAGTCGGCGTTGAAGGCGGCGCAGACCAGCGGATGCAGCTGGATCGCCTTGCCCTCGACCAGCACCGGCTCGAAGGCCTGGATGCCGAGGCGGTGGAGCGTCGGCGCCCGGTTCAGCATCACGGGATGCTCGCGGATCACCTCCTCGAGGATATCCCACACCTCGGGACGCTCCTTCTCCACCATCCGCTTCGC
>JAUSBQ010000253.1 GCA_030651965.1 Pseudolabrys sp.
CCGCGCTGGTCGATATTCCGTTCGACGGCGCGCAAGTGAACGTGCAAGTGAAACTGGTGCCCGGCGTGAACGGCGTCGATGACTCCGGCGTCGCGGAAGTCATGCGCGGCGAGGAAACGCAGGTGATCGGCGCGCTCGCCGCGATGGGCGGCAACGGGCTTGCCTGTCTGCCCGGCACACATTCGAAATGGGTGCGGGTCGAAAGTGGCCGCATCGTGCGTTTCACCTCGCACATGACCGGCGAAGTCTTCGCCGCGCTGCGCGAGCACACGATCCTCGGCCGCATGATGCGCGAAAGACTGCCCAACGACTTGCCACCAAACGACGCGGCGTTTTTGGCCGGCGTCGCGCGCGCGGGCCAGCCCGGCGGGCTGCTGCATCATCTGTTCGGCGTGCGGACGCTAGCCCTGACCGGGCAACTCGCCGAGACCGATGGCGCGTCGTATCTATCGGGAATTCTGATCGGCCACGAACTGCTGGCCGGTCTGGCCGGCGAGACCGTGCATCTCATCGGCGCGCCGGAACTGGTCGCGCTGTATGCGCGCGCGCTTGCCGTTTGCGGCTCAACAGCGATAAGCCATGACGGCGATGCATCGGCGCGCGGACTGGCGATCATCGCGGAGCATGCCACATGGAGTTAAACGACATGACGTTCGCCGGCTGGCTGGCGCGCTCGCCTTTGGTCGCGATTCTGCGCGGCGTGAAACCCGATGAAGTCGAATCGATTGCCGGCGTGCTGGAGACGAACGGCATCGCCATCGTCGAGGTGCCGCTGAATTCGCCCGACCCGCTCGACAGCATCGCGCGGCTGGCGCGCAATTTCGGTTCGCGGCTGCTGATCGGCGCCGGCACGGTGATGACGCCGGATCAGGTCGCGCAGGTCGCGGCGGCGGGCGGCAAACTGATCGTGACGCCGCATGCCGATGTCGCGGTGACGCGCGCCGCGAAGCAGCATGGCCTCATCGCCGTGCCGGGATTTTTCACGCCGACCGAGGCCTTTGCCTTGCTCGCCGCCGGCGCCGATGCGCTGAAATTGTTTCCGGCGGAGGCCGCCCGCCCCGACGTGTTGCGCGCGATCCGCGCCGTATTGCCGGCCGGTACCGCGGTGCTGCCGGTGGGCGGCATCGATGCATCGAACATGACCGCATGGCATGTTGCCGGCGCGGCGGGCTTTGGCATCGGTTCGGCAATCTACAAGCCCGGCGACACGCCCGCCGTCGTCGCCGACAAGGCGAAGCGGCTGGTGGCGGCAGTGGCAGGCTGAGCGCCGTTTGTCATTGCCGGTCTCGACGATGTCGCAGTGGTGGGTGAGTCGATCAGCAGAGCTGTGGTCATCTTTGGGTCACCGAACACGCTCGGCCATTCGCCGAAGGCCAGGTTGGCGGTGACGATGATCGAGGTGCGCTCGTGGAACCGGCTGACGAGGTGGAACAAGAGCTGACAGCCGGATCGAGCGAAGGGCAGACACAAGTAACGCGTGGGGCAGTTGACCGCCACAGTGCCTGCCACTACACAACTGCGGCCCACGCTACGATTTCAGGTTGGGTCGAGCCTCGGTATCACTCGCAGGAGGGAGCACCGAGCCGAAGCTCTCCCGCTCGAACCCGGGCGGGCGGCTTAACTCTCGGCAAGGCTTGAGTGGCTCGATGCAGAACAACACGGCTGATCATCAAGACGGAGCAGCCGTCGACTCGACCGAGCGCGCCGGGGTGGATTCTTCCACACGTGTATCACAGTTCATTGTCGGAGAAGACCCGCGACATCTCGGGCCGACTGGAGAGCGCCTCGACGAGCTCTTCGAGGAGATCGCGCGGCGCAACGGGCCGAGCGCGGCCGTCATCTGCGAGGGCCACATCTGGTCCTACGCCGAGATCGACGCCCGCGCCAACCAACTTGCCCGACTGCTGATCGAGCGCGGCGTGAAGCCCGGCGACCGTGTCGGCCTGCTGCTCAACCGCTCGGCCGATACCTACGTGGCAATGCTCGCCGTTATGAAGGCGCGCGCAGCCTATGTGCCGCTAGCCGTCACTTTCCCCGAGCAGAGGATCACGTTCATCATCGAGGATGCCGGGCTGGGGCTGGTGATCTCGATCGCGCCTTACCGAGACAAGGTGCAGCGCCTGCCTGTGCCGCACCTGCTGATTGACGAAGCTGGGGAGCAGATCGAGTCCATGTCGGCGGCACCGTTGCGCGCCAGCGAGGCCGTGCTGCCTGCCGACAATACTTGCTACATTCTCTACACATCCGGGACCACGGGCAGGCCGAAGGGCGTGGTCATCGAGCACCGCAGCATCTGCAATTTCGTGCGCGTGGCCGCCTATAGCTACGGCTACAGGTCAGGCGATCGGGTCTATCAGGGCATGACTATCGCCTTCGACTTTTCGATCGAGGAGATCTGGGTGCCGTTCGCAGGCGCTGCCACGCTAGTGCCGGCGCCGGGCGAGCAGGCGCTGATCGGAGAAGAGCTAGCGGCGTTCCTTCTCGACAATGCCATCACTTGCCTCGCTTGCAGTCCTACGTTGCTGTCCTCGATCGAGAGCGACGTGCCAGCGCTCCGCCTGATCCTCGTGGGTGGGGAAGCTTGCCCGCACAATCTCGTCGTGCGCTGGTCGCGCCCGGGCCTCACGTTACTCAACACGTACGGCCCGACCGAGGCGACTGTCACGGCAACCATGGGCGTGCTCGATCCCGGCAAGCCTGTCACCATCGGCCGCCCGCTGCCGAGCTATTCGATCGCCATCCTCGATCCCGAGCGGCCCGCGCTTGCTGAGCCCGGAGAGATAGGCGAGATCGGCATCGCCGGAGTCGGGCTGGCAGTCGGTTACCTCAACCGCCCCGACCTGACCGAGCAAAAGTTCATACCCGACTTCCTCGACCTGCCGAACAACCCATCCCGGCGCATCTACCGCACCGGGGACCTCGGACGGCTGAGTGCGGATGGGGAGATCGAATATCACGGCCGCGTCGATACCCAGGTGAAGATTCGCGGCAACCGGATCGAGCTCGGCGAGGTCGAGGCCGTGCTGCTCGAGCACCCGTCTATCGGACAGGCCGTGGTGACCACTTGGCAACCCGATCCCGAGCGCCTGGAATTGGTCGCCTACTACACGCTGAGGAGCAACGCGCCTCCCCTGTCACGGATCGAGATAGCTCGCGAGCTCAAGAAGCGACTGCCTGACTTCATGGTGCCGAACTACTTCGAGGAGTTGCCTGTCCTTCCGATGACGGCCTCGGACAAGATCGATTTGCGACAGCTTCCTCCTCCGTCGACAAAAAGCGTCGCCGCCGGTGCTCCTCTGATTGCCGCCCGCGACGACGCGGAGCGGTTCATAGTCAAGGCGCTCTGCGACGTGCTCAAGCGTGACGACGCCTCCGTCGAAAGCCACTTCTTCGACGACCTTGGAGCCAACTCGCTACTGATGGCGCGGCTGTGTGCGCGGTTGCGGAAACGGGACGGGTGGGGCGCCGCGTCGATGCGCGACATTTACCTGTACCCCACTGCAGCGCAGCTCTCCGCTCAAATGCAGCGCCAGGCCCGCGGAGCGGCGATCATCACCGAATCCCAGCCCACCCATCGCGCTTCCAACCTAGCCTATTGGACGTGCGGCGCGGCACAGTTGACGTTCTATCTCGTCTACAGCTTCGTCTTGCTGTGGGGCTTTAACAAGGGGATACAGTGGGTCAACGAGATGCTCGACGAGCCGCTCTGGCTCTACGTCCGCAGTTCAGTGCTGGCAATCATCTTATTCTTCGGCTGGACAGCCTTCTCCGTCATCGGCAAGTGGGCGCTCGTCGGCAGATGGAAAGAGGACTCTTTCCCGATATGGGGCTGGCGCTATTACCGCTTCTGGGTGGTGATGACGTTGATCCGTAGCGCTCCTGTTGTGATGTTTAAGGGCAGCCCGCTCTACAGCCTGTATCTCAAGCTTCTTGGCGCGAAGCTCGGTCAGAACACGGTCATCGAGTCGCGCGTCGTGCCAGTCTGCACGGACCTCATCGGGATCGGCGACAATACCATCCTGCGAAAGGATTCCACGGTGCTCGGCTTTCGCGCCGAGGCCGGCTACATTCACACCGGCCCGGTGCGGATCGGTCGGGACGCGTTCGTCGGCGAGTCGAGCGTGCTCGACATCAATACCGAGATGGGCGACCGCTCGCAGCTCGGCCATTCTTCTTCGCTGCAGCGCGGGCAGTCGGTCCCAGCGGGCGAGCGCTGGCATGGTTCCCCGGCCACGCCGACCACTGCCGACTACTGCAAGGTGGGCGGCCTGCCTTGCAGTAGGCTACGTCGTGTCCTCTACGAAGGCACCCAGATCATCGGGTTTCTAACGCTGGTGGTGCCACTGCCCTTTCTGTTGCTCAGCTACTGGCAGTTGAAGAGCGATGATCTCGAGGAGACCGTCTATCTCCTGGCGAAGGTTTCGGCTTACAGCATGTTCGGGGGGCTCTTACTATCGTTGCTCGCCGCTGTGCTAGTGCCACGCCTGTTGCGGCCCTTCCTGCGCGAAGGGCGGACCTACTCCATCTATAGCGTCAACCACTGGCTGCAGACCGTCGTGTCACGAAGCAGTAACAACCGATTGTTGAACCTCGTCTTCGGCGACAGCTCGGCGGTCGTCCACTACATGCGCGCCATCGGCTGGAACCTCAACGAGGTCCATCAGACTGGCTCGAACTTCGGCACCAATCAGCAGCACGACAATCCGCTGTTCTGCGAGATCGGCAGCGGCACGATGGTGTCGGACGGCTTGTCGATGATCAACATGCACAAGTCCGCCACTGCGTTCCGCCTCGAACACACCAAGGTCGGCGAGCGCAGCTACCTCGGCAACAACATCTACTTCCCGCCGGATGCGCGCATCGGAGTCAATTGCCTGCTCGGCACCAAGGTCATGATCCCGATTGAAGGCCCAGTTCGCGAGAACGTCGGACTTCTC
>JAUSBQ010000257.1 GCA_030651965.1 Pseudolabrys sp.
ATTTCCTTGTCGAAATACGCGCCCTCGTCCGAGCGCAGCATGTCCCAGTAGCGCAGCGCGCGATCCCAGTCGGCGCCCTTCGGCGATTTCGGACGATCCTTCAGATAGGCGTAGGTCTTCTCGTCCGGCGCCACCATGCCGGCGCGGGCACCGCCCTCGATCGACATGTTGCAGATCGTCATGCGGCCTTCCATCGAGATCGAACGGATCGCTTCGCCGGCATATTCCAGCGCATAGCCGGTGCCGCCGGCAGTGCCGATTTCGCCGATGATGGCGAGGATGATGTCCTTCGAGGTCACGCCCAGCGGCAACTCGCCGTCGACCACCGCGCGCATGTTCTTCGACTTCGACTGGATCAGCGTTTGCGTCGCCAGCACGTGCTCGACTTCCGAGGTGCCGATGCCATAGGCGAGCGCGCCGAACGCGCCATGCGTCGCGGTGTGGCTGTCGCCACAGACGATCGTCGTGCCGGGCAGCGTGAAG
Source organism: Pseudolabrys sp. (assembly GCA_030651965.1). Taxonomy (GTDB): domain Bacteria; phylum Pseudomonadota; class Alphaproteobacteria; order Rhizobiales; family Xanthobacteraceae; genus Pseudolabrys. The sequence continues at coordinate 484 of JAUSBQ010000257.1, forward strand.
CCCTGTTCCGGTCCGATGATGTGGACGATGCCCTGGCGCTTGTCGAACTCGTTGAAATACTGGATGCCGAAATCGCGCGCGTTCTGCGCCAGCACTTCGATCTGCTCGGCGCTTTCCGGATCGGGATTGGGCAGCGAACGATCGGACGTCGGCACGTTGTGATCGACCACGGCGAGCGTTTTTTCCGGTGCATGCACTTTGCGCCCCGCGGTGCGCAGGCCTTCGAAGGCCTGCGGCGACGTCACTTCGTGGACGAGGTGGCGGTCGATGTAGATCAGCGCGGTGCCGTCCGCCTGCTCGTCGACCAGATGGTCGTCCCAAATCTTGTCGTAAAGGGTGCGCGGTTTCATGACTAAGGATGGCCTTGTGCGTTTTTTTGAAAATGAAAAGCGGTTCGCAAGCGTCCGGCGTTTCACGCCGGCGGCAGGCGATTAGAGTCCGGCCTGGACAGCCGTCAGCCGGCCAAAAAACCGCCAGGGCAGGCGGGTGTGGTCGGCGAGGATGATGCGCTGAGCCTTGGAAACCATGGAGGCTATATAGTCGATTGGAATGGTTCCGACAATGAAAGCGGCATGCCGATCCGGGCGGCGCGCATGCAAAAGGGGCCGAACGCCGGCCCCTAGAAGCAGTCTTGAATGACGGAGCGCGCTTACTTGGCGGCTGACTTGGCCGCTTACTTGGCGGCTTCCTTGCTCGGCGCGTTGGTGGTTTCGGCCTCGATGCGGGCGGCTTTGCCGCGCAGGCCGCGCAGATAGTACAGCTTGGCGCGGCGCACCTTGCCGCGGCGCACAACCTTCACCGAGTCGATCATCGGCGCGTAGATCGGGAACACGCGCTCGACGCCTTCGCCGTATGAAATCTTGCGCACGGTGAAGTTCTCGTTGATGCCGGCGCCGGAGCGGCCGATGCAGACGCCTTCGTAGGCCTGGACGCGGCTCTTGTCGCCTTCCTTGACCTTGACGTTCACCAGCACGGTGTCGCCGGGGCCGAAGTCGGGCATGGTCCGAATGGCGGAAAGCTTTTCCATCTGCTCTTTGTCGAGAGTCTGGATCAGGTTCATGGCTCAAATCTCCTCGGCAGCGCCAGCAACCGGCGCGCGGTCATGCTTGGTCTGAATGGGTTGGCGAGCTTCTAGACCAAAGCTCGGCAGTTGTCACCTGTCGGTTTCGCCGTCAATTTAGGGCTTTTTCCGGGCCAGATAGGCCGCCCAGAGGTCCGGCCGGCGTTCCTTGGTGAGCCTTTCGGCCTCAGAGTGCCGCCATTTGGCGACCTTGGCGTGGTCGCCGGAGGTCAGGATTTCCGGGATCGGCTCCCCCTCGAAGACGGCGGGCCTCGTGTATTGCGGGTATTCCAGGAGGCCATCGGCGAAGCTTTCCTCGATGCCGGAGGCTTCCTTGCCCATGACGCCGGGAATGAGCCGGACGCAGGCGTCGAGCAGGGCCAAAGCCGCGATCTCGCCGCCGGACAGGACGAAGTCGCCGAGCGAGACTTCCTCGAGGTTACGGGCGGCGATCAGGCGCTCGTCGACCCCCTCGAAGCGGCCGCACAGAATGACGGCGCCGTCGCCCTTAGCGAGTTCGGAGACGCGCTTCTGGGTCAGCGGCGCGCCGCGCGCGCTCATCAAGAGGCGCGGGCGCGGGTCCGCCGGAATGCTGTCGAGGGCCTTTGCCAGCACGTCCGCCTTCATCACCATGCCGGGGCCGCCGCCGGCTGGCGTATCGTCGACGGTGCCGTGTCTGTCGGTGGCATGCGCCCGGATATCGATTGTCTCAAGCGACCACAGGCCGGCGTTCAGCGCTTTGCCCGCGAGGCTGATGCCGAGTGGACCCGGAAACATTTCCGGGAACAGGGTGAGGATCGATGCGCGCCACATGATCGCTACTCCGTCACGCTCGGCAGCACGACGACGATCTGCTTTGCCGCCAGGTCGATTTCCGGGACAGTGGCGTCGGAGAACGGCAGCAGCAGCGGCTCGCCGCCTTGCGTGGTGGCGATCTCGATCAGATCGCCGGCGCCGAAATTATGCAGCGCCGTGACGGTGCCGAGCGCCGCGCCGGTTTCGGTCACGGCGGCAAGCCCGATCAGGTCGGCGTGATAATAGGTGTCGGTTTCGTCGATGGTCGGCAGACGGTCGCGCGGGATAAACAGATCGAGATTGCACAGCTTCGCCGCCGCGTCGCGGTCGTCGACGCCGGCGATGCGCACGACGAAGTGATCCTTCGCCGGGCGCATCGTTTCAATTTCAAACCGTTGCTTGCCGTCTTCGGTCTCCAGCGGGCCGTAATCGGCAACCGCCGCCGGGTCTTGCGTGAACGGCCACAGCTTCATCTCGCCGCGTACGCCATGCGGCGCCCCGATACGGGCGACGCGGACTTTGTTGCTTCCTTCCCTCTCCCCTGGTGGGAGAGGGTGCCGAGCAGCCACAGGCTGCGAGGCGGGTGAGGGGGAAGCATCACGTTTCGACTTTCCCATGAAACCTCACCCTCACCCGGTCTCGTTCGCTTCGCTCGCTCGACCACCCTCTCCCACAAGGGGAGAGGGTAAAGAAGAACTACTGCGCGGCCGCGGCTGCCTTGTCGGCGGCCGCCTTTTCGTTGGCCTTGGCCTGCGCCGCGGCCTTGGCCGCTGCGTCGGCGGCTTCCTTCACCTTGAGCGCTTCTTCCTTCGCAGCCTTGCGGTCCTTGCGCGGAATGGCCTTCTCCGGGTTGTTGCGCTTTTCGCGCTTCAGGATGCCGGCGGCATCGAGGAAGCGGCTGACGCGGTCGGACGGCTGCGCGCCTTTCACCATCCACGCCTTGACCTTGTCGAGGTCGAGTTTGAGGCGCTCTTCCTTGTCCTTCGGCAGCAGCGGATTGTAGTAGCCGAGACGCTCGATGAAGCGGCCGTCGCGCGGCGAACGCGAGTCGGCGAGCACAATGTGATAGAACGGGCGCTTCTTGGTGCCGGCGCGCGCCATGCGGATAACGAGTGACATTGTAGTTTCCTTTCTGAAAGACGATCTGATCGTTTGAGTTGGTTTTTGTTTGGTTGAGCTGAGTTATTTCTTTTTCCCGAAGCCGGGCAGGCCCGGCAGTCCGGGGAATTTTCCGGGCGTCCCCAATCCTGGCAGGCCGGGAATGTTCGGCGGCAATCCCGGCGAACCGGCGCCCGGAAAGCCCGGCGGCAATTGCCCGCCCGGCATTTTCTTGGCCATTTCCGCCATCTGTTCAGGGGACGGCATGGCTCCAGGATTGCCGCCACCGCCAAAGCCCATGATCTGACCGAGGCCCGCGAGCGGGCCGCGCTTGCCGGAGCCCATGGCCTTCATCATGTCGGCCATGCCGCGATGCATTTTCAGAAGCTTGTTGATCTGTTCCGGCGATGTGCCCGAGCCGGCGGCGATGCGCTTCTTGCGGCTGTTCTTCAACAGGTCGGGATTGCGCCGCTCCTGCGGCGTCATCGAGTCGATGATCGCGACCTGACGCTTCAAAGTCTTGTCGTCGATGCCGGCATTGGCGATCTGGTTCTTCATCTTGGCGACGCCGGGCATCATGCCCATCAGGCCGCCGATGCCGCCCATCGACGCCATCTGCATCAGCTGTTCGCGCATGTCGGAGAGATCGAAGGCGCCCTTGCGCATCTTCTCGGCGACGCGCATCGCCTTTTCGGCGTCGATGTTGGCGGACGCTTTTTCCACCAGCGCGACGATGTCGCCCATGCCGAGAATGCGGCCGGCGATACGCGCCGGGTCGAATTCCTCCAGCGCGTCCATCTTTTCGCCGGTGCCGATCAGCTTGATCGGCTTGTTGGTGACGGCGCGCATCGAGAGCGCAGCGCCGCCGCGGCCGTCGCCGTCGACGCGGGTGAGCACGATGCCGGTGAGGCCGACGCGCTCGTCGAAGGCGCGCGCCAGATTGACCGCGTCCTGGCCGGTCAGGCTGTCGGCGACCAGCAGCACTTCGTGTGGATTGGCGGCCTTCTTGACCTCGGCCGCCTCGTTCATCATCTCGTCGTCGAGCGTGGTGCGGCCGGCGGTGTCGAGCAGCACGACGTCATAGCCGCCGAGCCGGGCGGCTTGAAGCGCGCGCATGGCGATCTGCGGCGGCAACTGGCCGGCGACCACCGGCAGCGTATCGACCTGCACATCGCGGCCGAGCACCGCGAGTTGCTCCATCGCCGCCGGACGGCGCACGTCGAGCGAGGCCATCAGCACTTTCTTGTTCTGACGGTCGGTGAGGCGGCGCGCGATCTTGGCGCTGGTCGTTGTTTTGCCGGAGCCTTGCAGACCGACCATCATGATGGCGACGGGAGGGGCGGCGTGAAGGTCGATGGCCTGTGCTTCGGCGCCGAGTGTCGCCACCAACTGGTCGTGGACGATCTTGACGACCATCTGGCCGGGCGTGACCGACTTGACGACTTCGACGCCGACCGCCTGCTTTTTGACGTTGTCGGTGAAAGCGCGCGCGACATCGAGCGCGACGTCGGCCTCCAGCAACGCGCGGCGGACTTCGCGCATCGCCTCGTCGACGTCGGCTTCGCGCAGCGCACCGCGGCGGGTGAGCTTGTCGAGAATGCCGCATAATCTTTCCGACAGTGAGTCGAACAGTTCACCACCTCGTCCTGAGGAGCGTGCATCCGATCTCGGGTTTACCCGAGATCGGCACTTTGCGGTGCGCAAGTCGGGCAAGCCCGACTTGCGATACGCGTCTCGAAGGGCGAGGTCCCTCGGTTGTGGCCCATCCTTCGAGACGCCCGCTGCGCGGGCTCCTCAGGATGAGGCCGGAAAAACAAAACAACGCCCGAGGGCGCATTGCGCTGTCGGGCGGTGGCCTCCGGTCTCTAAGGGCCGGGCGGCGAGCTGGTATTTGTCTCGTAGCGATAAGTGCGGCGAACCTAGGTGCCGACGGCTCTTAAGTCAAGGCAGGTAATATCTTTTAATATCAAGGGACTATCTGGTAACTGAGGGTCACCGAGGCGCGCAGGGTCTGCTCGCCGGGGGCAACCGGCACGGCGCCGGCCCGCATCGCCTGCACCATCGGGCGCGGCGGCGGGTTGGAGCCCTCCTCGGCGATGGAGACGACCTGGCCGACCTTGACGCCGGCGGCCTTGGCATAAAGTTCCGCTTTCCGGCGCGCGTCGGCGACGGCGTCGTCACGCGCCTGGTCGAGCAGCTTGGACTGCTCTGACACGATGAATTCGATGCCCGACATTTCATTGGCGCCGGCGGCGATGGCGCGGTCGAGGAAACTCGGCAGTCTGTCGATGTCGTGGACCTTGACGGTGAGCTGGTTGGTAATCTGAAAGCCGAGCAGGCGCGCGGTGCCGCTCTTGGTCGTGTCGTATTGCGGCTGCAGCGACAGGCGCGAGGTCTGCACGTCGCGGTCGCTGATCCCTGAATCCTTGATGGCGGCGAGCACGGATGTCACCTGTTTGGCGTTGCCTTCGCTCGCCTCGCGCGCGGTCTTGGCGCTGCTGGTGACGCCGATGCGGATCACCGCGGTGTCGGGCGCGACGGCCACGGTCGCCTCGCCGGTCACGGTCAACACCTTGTCGGCGGCGTGCGCGGGCAAAGCCATGACGGTCGCGGCGACGACAAATAAAATGGGCAAATAACGCATCATGATTGATCCTCTCTCGGCCTCATCCTGAGGAGCGTTCCCATAAGCGCGTTTACGCGCGTCTTCGACGCGCTATGGGAACGCGTCTCGAAGGATGCGGCCGCCCCATCCTTCGAGACGGCGGCTACGCCGCCTCCTCAGGATGAGGCGGGCAACTATTTGATCGGCACAAAAACATTGATGACCAGGCTGTTCGGATCGGTCGTGACCGGGTCGGTGGTGTATTCCTCGATGAACAGGTCCTTGG
>JAUSBQ010000263.1 GCA_030651965.1 Pseudolabrys sp.
CATCACCGCCGTCAACGGCGACGAGGTGAAGGACGCCCGCGATCTGGCCAAGAAGATCGGCGCCCTACAGCCGAAGGCGAACGTCAAGCTGACGGTTCTGCACAAGGGCACCGAGAAGACCGTGTCGCTGGCGCTCGGCGAACTGCCGAACAGCAAAGAGGCGCGTGCGACGCCCGGTAGAGAAGACCGCGACGGCGTCGACATGGGCAAGCTCGGCCTCACGCTTGCTCCCGCCGCCCGTGTTGCGGGCGCCGGGAGTGAAGGGGTGGTGGTGACCGGTGTCGACTCTTCGGGCGCCGCCGCCGAGCAGGGCTTCGCCACCGGCGACGTCATTCTCGAGGTGGCCGGCAAGGCGGTGTCGACGCCGGGCGATGTGCGCGGCGCGCTCGCGACCGCGCGCAGCGGCGGTAAACGCACCGTCCTGCTGCGCGTGAAGAAGGGCGAGGCCACCCGCTTCGTCGCGCTGCCGGTCGGCAATAGCTGATCGCCGATCTCGACTTCGAGGCTGGATCGCCGGCAACGTCGCCCCCGCCAGCGGTTCAAGCCTCAACGGGACGGGCCCCGAGCCCGTCCCGTCTTTTCTTTTCTTTCCGCCAGCGTGCCGATGCTGGCGCTAGAGCTTCACCCTGGCAACCGTCGCCCCCGCTGGGGTGGGGTCGCTGAGGGGGTGGCAGGCCAGTCCCGCCACCCCCTCGCGTGCGGCGCGGCATGCTGCCGCCGAATCGCCTGGAAATGGTGTAACCGATGGCTACTTATGTAGAGAATTACGGGCAACGCACGACCGGCCGGGCCGGCGATGCGCAGCCGGATCGGGTCACCATGCGGCTTCTGATTATCGAGGACGACCGCGACGCGGCCGATTATCTGGTCAAGGCGTTCCGGGAAGTAGGTCATGTTGCCGATGCCGCGCATGATGGCGAGGACGGCCTCGCGCACGCCCTCGACGGTCAATATGATGTCCTGATTGTCGACCGCATGCTGCCCAAGCTCGACGGCCTGACGGTGATCGGTACCTTGCGCGGCAAGGGCATCGAGACGCCGGCGCTCATTTTGTCGGCGCTCGGCCAGGTCGACGACCGGGTCAAAGGTCTTCGCGCCGGCGGCGACGACTACCTGCCCAAGCCTTATTCCTTCTCCGAACTGCTGGCGCGCGTCGAAGTGCTGGCGCGCCGCCGCGGCGGCCGCCAGGAGGAGACCGAGCTGCGCGTCGGCAATCTGCATCTCGACCGCCTGTCGCATATGGTGCGGCGCGGAGACGAGGAGATCACGCTGCAACCGCGCGAATTCCGGCTGCTCGAATATTTGATGAAACATGCGGGGCAGGTGGTGACCCGCACCATGCTTCTTGAAAACGTATGGGATTATCATTTCGACCCGCAAACCAACGTCATCGACGTCCACATCTCGCGTTTGCGCTCGAAAATCGATAAAGGTTTCTCCCAGCCGCTTTTGCACACCATTCGCGGCACGGGGTACATGATACGTGACGGCGCTCGGTAAACTCTTCCGCACCACCACGTTCAAGCTGACGCTGGTCTATCTGACGGTGTTCGCGCTGTTCGCGGCCTTCCTGCTCGGCTATTTCGCGTTCAACACCCGCCGCCTCATCACCGAACAGATCACCGATACGGTGAACGCCGAAATCACCGGCCTGTCCGAGCAATACCGGCAGGGCGGCATCAGGCGGCTGGTCATCGCGGTCGACGAGCGGGCGCGGCGGCCGGGCTCAAGCCTCTATCTCGTCACCACATTCTCCGGCGAGGCTTTGGCCGGCAACGTCACCGCGCTGCAACCCGGTACGCTGGACAATCCCGGCTGGATCGAGACGACCTATCGGCGCCTTGATGAAGCGAAAGAGAAGGAGAAGATCCACCCCGATCATCATGCGCTGGTGCGGGTGTTCCAGTTGCCCGGCGGCTTCCGGCTGCTGGTCGGCCGCGATCTCGAGGAGCGCGAGCGGCTCTATCACATCGTTACCGCCGCCGGCCGCTGGTCGGTGGCCATCGTCATCGTGCTCGGCCTTGCCGGCGGCCTGTTCGTGACGCGGCGCGTGCTGCGGCGTGTCGACGCCATGACCGAGACCAGCCGCAGCATCATGGCCGGCGATCTCGGCGAGCGGCTGCCGGTGGCCGGCACCGGCGACGAACTCGACCGGCTCGCGGTTAATCTCAATCTGATGCTGGAGCGCATCGAGGCGCTGATGCATGGCCTCAAGCAAGTTTCCGACAATATCGCGCACGATCTCAAGACGCCGCTGACGCGGCTACGCAACCGCACCGAACAGGCGCTGCGCACCGCCTCGAGCGAGGCGGAATACCGCGCCGCGCTCGAAGGCACGATCGAGGAATCCGACGGTCTGATCCGCACCTTCAATGCGCTGCTGATGATCGCCCGGGCCGAGAGCGGCCAGGCGCGCGACGACATGATCGAATTCGACGCCGCCGAAATCGCCAATGACATCGGCGAGCTTTATGAGCCGCTCGCCGACCAGAAGGGCATCACGCTGAAGGTCGAGGCGCAGACGGCGGCGCCGGTCAAAGGCAACCGCGAACTGGTCAGCCAGGCTTTGGCCAATCTGGTCGATAACGCCATCAAATACGCGGTGCTGGGCGAAAAAACCGAAGGCGCGGCAGCGCCGCTGATCGTCGTGCAAGCCGCCAATGACGGCGACCGCGTGCTGCTGAGCGTGGCCGACAACGGTCCCGGCATACCGGAATCTGAGCGCCTGCGCGTGCTGGAACGCTTCGTCCGGCTTGAGCAAAGCCGGTTGCAACCCGGTTCCGGGCTGGGCCTGAGCCTGGCGGCGGCGGTGGCGCGGCTGCATGGCGGCGAATTGACGCTTGCCGACAACAACCCCGGCCTCAAGAGCATCATTGCTTTGCCGCGCGGCGGGCCGGTACAGATTGCGGGATGAGTCCCGCGACGAACGATCCAGACGCAACGTCCCCCTCGCAAGCGACCCCCAATGGCGGGGCGCTGGCGGCGCGCATCGTCACAGCGCCCTATCTGATCGAGCCCACGGCGGCAAAAGCCAAACTGAATGAATGGCTGGCCGGACTGGCTGACGCCGACAGTACCGCGATGCGGGTCTTGCTCGCCGCGCATCCGACCGTCGAGACCTTGCTGGCGAGCCTGGCCGAGAGTTCGCCGTTCCTGTGGGACCTGGTGACGGCGGCGCCAGCGCGCTTTCTGACGATGATGGCCAATGCGCCGGAGCGCCACCTCGACGACCTTCTCGCCGCGAGCGGGCAGGCGGCGGCGCTCACCGACGACATCGACGACGCCATGCGCATTTTGCGCCGGATGAAGGCGGAAGCCGCACTCCTCATCGCGCTCGCTGACATCGGCGGCGTCTGGCCGGTGATGCGGGCGACGCGGGCGCTGACCGAACTCGCCGACACAGCGGTCGATGCCGCCGTGCGCTTCGCGTTATCGGAAGCCGCGCGCGCCGGCCGCCTCGCACCCAAAGACCTCAAACAGCCGCAGCTCGACAGCGGCTACATCGTGCTCGCCATGGGCAAGATGGGCGGCTTCGAGCTGAACTATTCGAGCGACATCGACCTCATCGTCTTTTTCGATCCCGCCAGCGCCGTGCTGCCGGAAGGCGCGGAAGCCGCGCCCACCTTCGTGCGCATCACCCAGCGCGTGGTGAAGCTTTTGCAGGAGCACACCGGCGACGGCTATGTGTTCCGCACCGACTTGAGGCTGCGGCCCGATCCGGCCTCGACCGGCATTGCGATCTCGACCCACGCGGCGATGACCTACTACGAGAGCGTCGGCCAGAACTGGGAACGCGCGATGATGATCAAGGGCCGCGCCTGCGCCGGCGACATCGCGGCCGGCGAGGCCGTTCTGGCCGATCTCGCGCCCTTCGTCTGGCGCAAATATCTCGACTTCGCCGCCGTCGCCGACGTCCACGCGATGAAGCGGCAGATCAACGCCTTTCGCGGCCATGGCGAAATCGCGGTCGAAGGCCACAACATCAAGCTCGGGCGCGGCGGCATTCGCGAGATCGAGTTCTTCGCGCAGACGCAGCAATTGATCGCCGGCGGCCGCAACACCCATCTGCGCGACCGCGATACGTTGGTGACGCTCGACAAGCTCTGCGAGGATCGCTGGATCGACGCCGGCGCGCGCGACGCCATGAAGGCGGCCTATTGCTTCCTGCGCACGGTCGAGCACCGGCTCCAGATGGTCAATGACGAGCAGACCCAGGTGCTGCCGGCGGCGCGCGCCGATCTCGAACGCTTCGCGCGTTTTCTCGGCTATGCCGATCGCAATGCCTTCGCCGAGGTGCTGGTTGGCCACCTCGAAGCGGTGCAGAACCACTATGCGCGGCTGTTCGAGAAGGTGCCGGACGGCGACGGGCCGGCGTTAAATTTTCCGGAAAAGGCCGACGATCCGAAAACCCTCGCGCGCCTCGGCGAGATGGGTTTCAGCTCGCCGCTGGAGGCGTCGCATGTCGTGCGCCAGTGGCTCGCCGGCGAGCATCGCTCGCTGAAAGGCGATGCCACCCGCGAGCAACTGACGGCCTTGTTGCCGACCTTGCTGGAGCATATCGGCCGTACCGACAATCCGGCCGCGACCTTGGTGCTGTTCGACCATTTCCTCGCCAATCTGCATGGCGCGGCGCGGCTGCTGTCGCTGCTGCGGCAGAAGCCCGATCTGATCGCGCTCATCGCGCTGGTGCTCGGCATCGCGCCGCGCCTTGCCGACACTTTGGCGCGCCATCCGCAGGTGATGGATGCGCTGGTCGATCCGAGCTTCTTCGGCGTCCTGCCCGATGACGAGGAGTTGCAGCGCCGGCTCGACGCCGCGCTGGCGCAGTCGCGCTACGACGAAGACCTGCTCGAGCGCATCCGCATGTTCGGGCTCGAATACATGTTCCTGATCGGCGTGCGTATTCTGTCCGGCACGCTGACGGCGCGGCTGGCCGGCGAAGCGTTCGCGCGGCTGGCCGATGCCGTGCTCCGCGCCGTGCACCGCGCGGTGTCGGAGGTTTTCACCGCCACCTACGGCCATATCAAGGACGAGGAGACCGCGGTGCTGGCGATGGGCAAGCTCGGCGGCCGCGAAATGACCGCGACCTCGGACCTCGATCTGATAACTTTCTACGACTTCGACGGCGAGCAACCGGAATCCGACGGCAAGCGCACGCTATACGGCGCGCAATATTTCGCGCGGCTGACGCAGCGCCTGATCAATGCGCTGACCGCGCAGACCAATTACGGCGCGCTCTATGAGGTCGACATGCGGTTGCGGCCGTCCGGGCAGGCGGGGCCTTTGGCGACGCAGATCGGCAGCTTCATCAACTATCAGGAAAACGAAGCCTGGACCTGGGAGCATATGGCGCTGACGCGGGCGCGGGTGGTGTCGGCGTCGCCCGCTTTCGGCGCGCGCGTCGAGAGCGTCATTCAGGAAATCCTGCGCCGGCCGCGCGACGCCGAGCAGATCGCCGGCGACGTCGTCGAGATGCGTTCGGCCATCGCCAAGGAGAAAGGCGATGCCAACCCCTGGGACTTCAAATATGCCGCCGGGGGCCTGGTCGATCTCGAATTCATCGCGCAGTATCTGCAACTGGTGCACGCGCACAGCCACCCGGAAATTCTCGACACCTCGACCGCGCGCGTGCTGGAAAAAGCGCGGCAATTGAAGCTGGTCTCGGTCGAGGACGCCGAAGTGCTTCGGCCGGCCGCGCAGCTTTATCACGATCTCACCCAGATATTGCGGCTGTGCCTGGCCGGTCCGTTCGACGCCAAGACCGCGGGACCGGGGCTGTTGCGGCTGCTGGCCCGGGCCGCCGACGTGCCGGATTTCGCCACGCTCAATGTGACATTGCTCGAGACGCAGAAGCGCGTGCGGGAAAGCTTCGTGCGGATTTTGGGCAAGGCGCCGTAGCGCGGAGCGCGTGAATCTTACGCGGCTTCTTCCTTCGGCAGCGGGCATTGCGGCTTTAGCGGCAGGCGCACGACGACCAAAGTGCCGCGGCCGAGCGCCGAGCGGATGCGCATGCTTCCGCCATGCAGTTCGACCAGCGATTTGGCGATGGCGAGGCCAAGGCCCGAACCCTGATGGCTCTTGGTCAACTGGCTCTCGACCTGTTCAAACGGCCGGCCGAGCTTGGTCAAGGCTTCCCTGGCAATGCCGATGCCGCTGTCGGCAATGCTGAGAACGATGCATTCGCCCGAAGCGCGTCCGCGCACCGTGATGCGGCCGCCGGCCGGCGTGAACTTGACGGCGTTGGACAGGAGATTGAGCATGACCTGCTTGATGGCGCGGCGGTCGGCGCGCAGATGCAGGTCGGGCGATATCCGCGAGTTGAGCGCGAGTTGCTTGTCATCGGCGCGGGCGGAGACGACGCGCATGGATTCGGCGAGCACGGAGTCGAGGTCGAGCTCCTCGAAATCGAGACGGATGCGGCCGGCTTCGATCTTCGACATGTCGAGAATGTCGTTGATGACGTCGAGCAGATACTGGCCGCTGCCGAGAATGTCGCTGCAATATTCGCGGTATTTCTCGGCGCCGAGCGGACCGAACATGCCGCATTCCATGATCTCAGAGAATCCGATGATGGCGTTGAGCGGCGTGCGCAGTTCGTGGCTCATATTGGCGAGGAATTTCGACTTGGCCTGATTGGCTTCCTCGGCGCGGGTCTTCTCGGTGGCGTATTTTTCGGCGAGCTCCGCGGTGCGCTGCTGCGAAGCGCGCAGGTCCGACACGGTCGCCATCAGCCTTTGTTCGCTGTCGATCAGTCTTTCCTCGTGGGTCTTCAGCGCCGTGATGTCGGTGCCGACGGAAACATAGCCGCCGTCCTTGGTGCGGCGCTCGCTGATATGGAGCCAGCGGCCGTCCTCGAGCTGGGCCTCGAAAGTGCGGGCGCCGGGGATGGACGGGCCATCGGTGATGACCTTGTTGCGGACCAGCGGCTTGCTGCCGGCCTCGACCACCGTCTCGTAGGACGCGCCAACGGCGATATCGTCGTCGAGGAGATTGTGAAGCGCCTGGAAGTTTGAATTGCACAAGACGAGACGGTTGTCGGCGTCCCAGAGCACGAAGGCTTCCGGAATGGTCTCGATGGCGTCGCGCAGGCGCATATCGGCGGCCATGGTCTTTTCGACCAGACTCTTTTGTTCGGTGACGTCGACGGCGATGCCGATCAGATGCAGGCCGGGATCGCCGGCCTGTCGCACCAGTTCGCAGCGCGCGCGCAGCCAGATCCAATGCCCGTTGGCGTGGCGCATGCGGAAGGCGTGGTCGATCGTCGAGGTGCGTGCTTCGGCAAGATCGGTGGCCAGTTCGTAGAGTTGCAGATCGTCGGGATGGACGAGGGCGTTGACGTCGCCGAAGGTGAGAAGGTCGTCCTTGGCCTTGAGGCCGAGAATGTCGAACATCGACTGCGACCAGAAGATGCGGCCGCGCGCCAGATCCCAGTCCCACAGGCCGCAGCGGCCGCGCGAGAGGGCGGTGTCGATGCGGGCGCGCACCGTGTCATAGATGCCGTCGGCCTCGCGGGCGCGGGTCGCCTGCCAGTGAAAGGCGAAGCCGAGGATCAGCACCACGAA
>JAUSBQ010000266.1 GCA_030651965.1 Pseudolabrys sp.
TTCGTGGTCGCGGAAGAGAAGGTGGCTCCGACCTCAGCAATGGCGGGATCGCCGCATTTGACCAGGATCTCCCAGTTGAACTTCGTCGCGGCGTGATCGCCGCCGGCCGGCATCATTTCAATGATATGGCCGAATTTGTTGTCGGCGCGCGGATTGGCGGCGTCGACTTGATCGGCCTTGCGCCGGGTGTTGTTGGTGAGAATGACGTAGACCTTCTGGGTCGCCGGATTGACCTCGACGTCCTCGGGCCGGTCCATTTTAGTGGCGCCGAGCAGGTCGGCGGCGCGGCGCGCGTCGATCAGCACGTCGGCCTGGTCCTTGAAGCCGTTGGCCGCGGTGAGCGGCCCCTGGCCGAACGTCAGCGGCAGCCACTCGCCGCCGCCGTCGGCGTTGTATCTGGCGACGGAGAGCGTACCGGTGTCGAGCAGGTCGCGGTTGGCAGCGCGATTGGCGGGATCGAATTTGCCGTCGGTCACGAACCTGTAGACATAGTCGAAGCGCTCGTCGTCACCCTGATAGACGACATAGCGGCCGTCACTGTTGAGGATGCCGGCGGCGCCCTCATGCTTGAAGCGGCCCATCGCGGTGCGCTTCTTCGGCGTCGCGTTGGCATCGAACGGATCGATCTCGACCACCCAGCCGAAGCGGTTGGCCTCGTTCGGCTCCTTGTTGATGTCAAAGCGATCCTCGAATTTGCCCCACGCAGTCCAGTTGCCGGGCACGCCATAGCGCTTGAAGGCCGCGGCCCGCGGATCGCCGTCGGCGACCTTGCCCCAGAAGTAGCCGTTGAAATTCTCTTCGCAGGAAAGCCATGTGCCCCAAGGCGTGATGCCGCCGGCACAGTTGTTGAGCATGCCCAGCACGCGGCGGCCGCTCGGATCGGCCTTGGTCTTCATCCGATCGCTGCCGGCCGCCGGCCCGGCGATATCCATGACCGTGTCGGCGTCGATGCGCCGCGCATATTTCGAATCCGCGACCACACGCCATTGGCCGTTGTCGCGCTTGATCTCGATCACCGCGCCGCCATGCGCGGCCTTCTCGATATCGACGAGTTCCTTCGTCATCTTGGCGAAGGCTGCTTCCTTCGTATCCTGGCGGCCGATGCCGGCGAACATCAGCTCTTCGTTGGTGTATTCGTGATTGATGACGAGAAGGCCGTGCTGCGACGGATTGGCCGCGCCCGGCATCGGCAGATAGCCGATATAGTCGTTGTTGTAGCCGAACTGCGCTTTCTGCGCGGCCGCGCTTTGCTGCGCAGGATTGAAGGCCGGCGCGCCCGGCAGCACCGGATCGCCCCAGCGCATCAGGATGTCTGCGTTGTAGCCTTCGGCGACGTGATGACGTTCATCGACGCCGGCCGCGACTTCCTTGAAGGGGAAAGCCGTCGCTGCCGCCTGCGCCTGCCGCGCCGCGGCGATGGCGAGCGGACCGACGGTCGCGGCGATGGCGGCGACGCCGAGCACACCCTTCAGAATGTCGCGGCGGTGGTAGCGGGCCGCGATGAGGTCGCCGATGCTGGCATTGTCGCTCGGATTGCTGCCGGAATTTTCAGCTTCCTCGAAGGCCTGCGCGCGCGTCAGCATTGTGTCGCTCATGTCGATCTCCCGGAAACCGGTGTGCGGATTGTTGCGAACCAATCTAAAGAGCGGAAATGACCTGTCCGTGACGCGGCCGCCCAAAGAAAAAGGGCGCCCGGTGAAGGGCGCCCCGTTAGTCGCATCGCGCGCTACGCAACAAGCGCGATGGGGGAGGAAACCTTAAGACGAATAATACATCTCGTATTCGACCGGATGCGGCGTGTGCTCGAAGCGGATGACCTCGGTCATCTTCAGTTCGATGTAGCTGTCGATGAAGTCGTCGTCGAACACGCCGCCGGCTTTCAGGAACTCGCGATCCTTGTCGAGGCTGTCGAGCGCTTCGCGCAACGAGCCGCACACGGTCGGGATTTCCTTGAGCTCCGCCTTGGGCAGATCGTAGAGATCTTTGTCCATCGGCTCGCCCGGGTGGAGCTTGTTCTTGATGCCGTCGAGACCGGCCATCAGTAGCGCGGCAAAGCCGAGATACGGATTGGCCAGCGGATCGGGGAAACGCACCTCGACGCGCTTGGCCTTCGGGCTTTCGGTGTAGGGAATGCGGCATGACGCCGACCGGTTGCGCGCCGAGTAGGCGAGCAGCACCGGCGCCTCGAAGCCCGGCACCAGACGCTTGTAGGAGTTGGTGGTCGGGTTGGTGAAGGCATTGACCGCCTTGGCGTGCTTGATGACGCCGGCGATGTAGCTCAGGCACATGTCCGAGAGACCGGCATATTTGTCGCCGGCGAACATCGGCTTGCCGTCCTTCCAGATCGACTGGTGGCAGTGCATGCCCGAGCCGTTGTCGCCGTAGATCGGCTTCGGCATGAAGGTCGCGGTCTTGCCGTAGATCTGCGCGACTTGCTGGATGCAGTATTTGTAGACCTGCATCATGTCGGCCATCTGCGTCATCGGCGAGAACTTGAGGCCGAGTTCGTGCTGGGCGGACGCCACTTCGTGGTGGTGCTTTTCAACCTTGGCGCCCATGCGCGCCATCGCCCCGAGCATTTCCGAGCGCATGTCCTGCGCCGAATCCTGCGGCGGCACCGGGAAGTAGCCCTTCTTGACGCCGACGCGGTGGCCGAGATTGCCGCCTTCATAATCGGTGTCGGAGTTGGTCGGCAGTTCGAGCGAGTCGACCTTGAAGCCGGTGTTGTACATGTCGGCTTTATACTTGACGTCGTCGAACACGAAGAACTCGGCTTCCGGTCCGAAATAGATGGTGTCGCCGAGGCCCATCGACTTCACCAGCGCTTCGGCCTTCTTGCACATGCCGCGCGGGTCGCGGTTGTAGGATTCGCCGGTGGTCGGCTCGAGCACGTCGCAGACCAGGACGAGGGTGGTTTCGGCGAAGAACGGGTCGATACAGGCCGAGGCCGGGTCGGGCATCAGGCACATGTCGGACTCGTTGATCGCCTTCCAGCCGGCGATCGACGAACCGTCGAACATCTGGCCTTCCGAGAAGGTGTCTTCCTCGATCATGCTGACGTCGAAAGTGACGTGCTGCCACTTGCCGCGCGGATCGGTGAAGCGGAAATCGACGTATTTCACGTCGCTGTCCTTGATCATTTTCATGACATTCTTGGCTGTCGTCATGGGTAGCGTTTCCCCTTACTGGCTGGATTCAATCGAGCGGGACATTTGGCCAAGCGCTAGATGGCGTCAATACCGGATTCACCGGTTCTGATGCGGATCGCCTCCTCGATATTGGAGACGAAGATCTTGCCATCGCCGATCCGCCCGGTCTGGGCGGCGCGGCGGATGGCGTCGACCGCCTTGTCCAGCATGTCATCGCCGAGAACGATCTCGATTTTCACTTTGGGCAGGAAATCAACGACGTATTCGGCGCCGCGGTACAGCTCGGTATGGCCCTTCTGGCGTCCGAAGCCCTTGGCCTCGGTGACGGTGATGCCTTGCAGGCCGACTTCCTGCAGCGCTTCCTTCACCTCGTCGAGCTTGAAGGGCTTGATGATGGCCTCGATTTTCTTCATTCCGAAATCTTTCTCCCAGATCAGCCAAGCGCTTGCTGAAGTCGCCGCGTGCGGGCCGCGTTAACGTGTGCGCCACAGTTAGCAGGTCCCGTGCCAAACCAGCGCTGCCGCAAAAGCCATTTTACGGCAAAGGCTTGCATGACCTACCGGCACCCAATACCGCAACTGCCTAAATGTCGATGCCCGATGATTAATCATCATGCACAAATATTCACCAGGCACCAAAGAAATGTTGCGCCGCAGCGGGTTGCTGCGAATTGTCGGCCATGATCGGGGCCGATAGTGTCGGCGCTATGATCGAGCGTGGCTATGAGATTCTCACCACCGCCGAAATGGCCGAGGCCGACCGGCTGACCATCGCCGGCGGCGTGGCTGGCATCACGTTGATGGAGAACGCCGGCATAGCGGTGGCTGACGCCGCCGCCGCGCTTGCCGGACTGCCAAACGTGCGCCAAGAACTGCGCCAAGACGTGCGCATCGTCGTGGTGGCCGGTCCCGGCAACAACGGCGGCGACGGTTTCGTCGCGGCGCGGCATCTGACCGAGCGGGGCTACGAGGTGCGCGTCAGCCTGGTCGGCGACCGCGCGCTGCTCAAAGGCGACGCGGCGGCCGCGTGCGCGCGCTGGAGTGGAGCGGTCGATGCGGCTCACCCGGAGCAGCTTGGAAATTGCGGTCTGATCGTCGATGCGCTGTTCGGCGCCGGGCTTGACCGCGAGGTCACCGGCACTGCGCGTGCCATGATCGAGGCGATCAATGCCGCCCAAGGGCAGGGCGTGCCGGTGCTGGCGGTCGATCTGCCGAGCGGCGTCAACGGCACCACCGGCGGCGTGATGGGTGTGGCGGTCAAGGCGAGCCGGTCGGTGACGTTTTTCCGGCGCAAGACCGGCCACCTGCTGCTGCCGGGCCGCCTGCATTGCGGGACGGTCGAGGTGGCGGATATCGGCATCCCGGACAGCGTGCTGGCGACCATCAAGCCGCAGACCTTCGCCAATGAGCCGCGGCTCTGGCGGGAGCAGTTTCCGACCCCCAGGCCGGAAAGCCACAAATATGCCCGCGGCCATGCCGTGGTCGTCTCGGGCGGTCTGGCGACGACGGGAGCGGCGCGGCTGGCGGCGCGCGGGGCGCTGCGTGCAGGGAGCGGGCTGGTGACGATTGCCAGTCCGCGCGAGGCGCTGGCCGTCAATGCGGCGGCGAGTCTAGCGGTGATGGTGCGGCCGATTGACGGGGCCGGCGAACTAGCGGCCTTCCTGGCCGACAAGCACCACAACGCGGTGGTG
>JAUSBQ010000267.1 GCA_030651965.1 Pseudolabrys sp.
GGCGACCGAAAACGGAAAGGCGACGGTGACGTGCTGCGACAGCACGGCGCGGTGCAGCGCCAGCAGGCGCGGGCCGTAGCCGCGCGGATCGCGTCCTTTCAGCGCCACCGCGCCGCCGCTCGGCGCGATCTCGCCCGATAGCGCGCGCAGCAAGGTCGACTTGCCGGCGCCGTTCGGGCCGACCAGCGCCACGCTCTCGCCCGGCCTGATCGACAGCGACACCGCGTCGAGCAGCGCCTTGGCGCCGATGCGCACCGTGAGCGACGTGGTCTCGAAAGCCGGGGTCACAGGCCCACCAGCGAGCGCTGCCGCAGCAGGATGACCAGGAAGAACGGCGCGCCGACGATGGCCGTCAGCACGCCGATCGGCACTTCCGCTGGCGCCGCGATGGTGCGGGCGCAGGTGTCGGCCGCCAGCAGCAGAATGGCGCCGGCGCAGGCGGACGACGGCAACAGCCGGCGATGGCCGGGACCGATGATCAGCCGCAGCAGATGTGGCACCACGATGCCGACGAAACCGATGACGCCGGCAAACGCCACGGCGGCGCCGGTCATCGCCGACACCAGGACGATCGACAGCCGCTTGAGACGTTCGACCTCGACGCCCATGTGAAACGCTTCGGCCTCGCCGAGCACCAGGAGGTCGAGACCGCGGGCGATGAACGGGGTGACGATCAGCAGGCCAAGCAGAAACGGCGCGACGATCGCGACCTTCTCCCAGGTTGCGCCGCCGAGCGAGCCGAGCAGCCAGAAGGTAATATCGCGCAATTGCCGGTCGTCCGCGGCGAAGACCAGAAGGCCGATGCCGGCGTTGGCCAGCGCCGCGATCGCCAGTCCACCGAGCAGGAAGACCGCGATCGACGTGCGGTTCTCGCGCGTGGCGATGCGGTGCAGGATGAAGGTGGTGGCGAGCGAGCCGAGAAAAGCCGCGGCCGGCAACAACTCAAACGGCAGCGCCGTTTGGCCCGCCGCCAGCAGCCGGTCGCCGACGACGATGGTCGCCGCCGCCGCCAGCGCGCCGCCGCTCGAGACGCCGACCAGCGCCGGATCGGCCAGCGGATTGCGGAACAACCCCTGCATGATGGCGCCGCTGGCCGCCAGCAGCGCGCCGATGATGATGGTGATGGCGACGCGGGGCAGCCGCACCGACCACAGCACAAGTTGATCGCGCGCCAGCGTCGACGGATCGGCATGGCTCGGCCAAAGTCCGAGTGCGGCCGGCAACCGCGCCAGCGGAATGCCGGCGGCACCAATCGACGCGGCAATCAGCGCGGTTGCCAGCAACAGCAGCAGAAGCAGCGCCGTCAGCATGACGCCGCCCTGGGTCGAGCGCCACCAAACGCTGCCCCAGCGCGCCGGCGGCATGGCCGTTGCGATGCCGCTCATTCGGCGCACGTCGCGGCGGCAGCAGCGGTATCCGCCGCTTTCGGCTTCAGTTCGGGATAGAGCGACACCGCAAGATCGCGCGCCGCTTGGGCGCTACGCGGCCCGAAGCCGAGCATGTAGAGCCCTTCCATCGAGAGGAAGGCGCGGTTGGGGGCGGCCGGCGTCGCGGCGAAGGCCGGATGCGCGAACACCGCATCGGAGGTGACGGTGGCGGGGCCGGGTCCGCCGCGTTCCATCGTCAGCACCACGTCCGGCCTGGCTGCGATGACCGCTTCGTCGCTGATCTGCTTGTAACCTTCATAGGAGGTGATGACGTTCTCGGCGCCGGCCATGCGGATGATGCCGTCGGCGGCGGTCTTGGTCCCGCTCACCATGGCCTTGCCGCTGACGAAAGACAGAACGAACATCACGCGCTTGGACTTTGTAATGCCCGTTTCTAATTTGCCGAGCATGTCGAGATCGGCGCGTACGCGCGCGGCCAGGCATTCGCCGCGTTCGACCGCGCCGGTGGCCCGCGCGATGATCCGGATTTTCTCGACGATGCCGTCGCCGGTATAGGAATCGGGAACCACGACCAGCGGCACGCCCGCGGATTGCAACACGCCGAGCGTCTCCTTTGTGCCGCTGCCTTCGATGGCCAGGATCAGACTCGGCTTCAACCCGAGCACGCCCTCGGCCGACAACTGCCGCATATAGCCGACGCTTGGCTTCCCGGTGGCGGCGCGCGGATAGAGGCTCGTCGTATCGACGCCGACGATATTGTTCTCCTTGCCGAGCGCGTACAATATTTCGGTGACGGCGCCGCCGACCGAAACGATGCGGCTGGCATCGTTGACCGTGACATTTCGGCCCGTCGCGTCTTTCAACACCGTGTCGCCGTGAGCGGTCAGAGACATCGTCACGGCGAGACAGGCGAGTATCCCGGTATGCAGAAAACGACGGGCGATGGCGACGGGACGCATGATGCTGGTTCTCACTTCGTCAGGATGAGTTTGTTCTGCGCCGTCAGGCGCAGCCGGTAGATTTCATCGCCGTGGGCGATGGTGATCTCGCGAATGCCGGCGAACAGATCGCGGCTGTCCAAGCGGTTACCCGCCAGCAATATCTGGCGCTTTGAGTCGGCAGCACTCGGCGCCGCGCCGGTGTTGCTGGAATCGTCTTCATTCGTCGTCGTATTCATCGCGCCAAGCCAGTAGTATTCGACATATTTATACTTACTTTTGAATCACTTTAAACTGTACTGTTTCCCGTACGATCTACTTTAGAGCCGTTTTAACTTACAAATACGCTGTTGACGTAAGTAATACAGGTTCTGTACAGATGGCAACAGAATGCTGCCGCCCAATAACGGCGCGGTATGCGAGCCAGCCAGTCGCTGCGTTTGTTGCGCGCGCCCGCCAGCCAATAAGTCAAAAATTTGGGGGCGTTAGATGAATGGCATTCTGCGCGCGACGCGCGCGAGCACACTGGCGATTTCCGTTGCGGCAACCGGCATCGGCTTGACGACAGCGGCGTCGGCGCAAACCGCGCCGGCAACGACGATCACGCTCGACGCCATTACAGTGGTCTCGTCCAAGACCGAGGAAAAAGTCGTGGACGCACTCGCCCCGGTCAGCGTCGTCGGGCAGGAAGACATCAAGCGGCAGCAGCCGACCCGCATGTCCGACCTGTTCTATAATATCCCTGGCGTCTGGATGCAGGATCGCGGCGACGACCCGTCAACGTCGATCAATATTCGCGGCCTTCAGGATTTTGGCCGTGTTGCCGTCATCGTCGATGGCGCGCGGCAGAATTATCAACGCACCGGCCACAACTCCAATGGTTCGTTCCATCTCGATCCGGAACTGGTCGGCAGTCTCGACGTCGCGCGCGGACCGACCGCGAATATCTACGGCTCTGGCGCCATCGGCGGCGTCGCCTCTTTTACCACCAAGGATATCAATGACGTCCTCCGCCCCGGCGAGAAATGGGGCGCCGACATTGGCGGCGGCATCGGCTCGAACAAATTGCAGGGCTACAGCTCGGCTTTCGGTGGCGTCCGCGTCAATCCGAACGTCGACGTGTTCGGCGGCGCGGTCTACCGCAGCCAGCAGAATTACAAGGACGGCGACGGCACCGAAATCGCCAATACCTGGAACAACATTTCGAGCGGGCTGTTCAAGCTGACGGCGCGGCCGGCCGATGGTCACGAGGTCAAGTTCGGCACCGTGATGCAGAAGAACCTCCACAATGTCGGCCAGTACAATCGCGGCGCCACCACAACCGCGGCACCGCCGGCGGCGATCGCCGGCTCCTCGGTCTATGCCACCGACGTGACCAACTACAACACCTCGTTGGGATGGAAATACTCCAAGCCGGACGACAAGCTGTTCGACTGGGACGCCAAGGTCTATTGGAACCGAACCGATAACGACCAGACCAAGATCTACAACAACCGCATCACCACCGGCGGCGGCACCTGTACGCTCGGCAATCCGGGCAACAACATATCGGGTTGCGTCGGCGATCCACGCAGCTACCGGCTCGACACCTTGGGCTTCGACATCCACAACACGTCACGCTTCGATGTGGGCAACTGGCACAACGCCCTGACCTACGGCATCGATGCATTTCAGGACGAAGTGTCGGCCACCGACGCCCGCGGCAATTCGGAAATCACCACGCCGGGCGGCAAGCGCACGGTTTCGGGCGGCTTCTTGCAATGGAAGGCGAATTATTCGAACTGGCTGGAGATCGTCAGCGCCGCCCGTTACGACCATTATGAGCTGAAGTCCGCCGGCGTTTCGTCAAGCGGCAGCCGGCTGTCGCCGAAAATCACCATCGGCGTAACCCCTGTGCCTGGCGTGACGCCCTATGTCAGCTATGCGGAGGGATACCGCTCGCCCTCCGTCACCGAAACATTGATCTCCGGGGCGCATGCCACCGGCGGCGGGCCGGCATTTTTTGTCTGTGCTGACGGCACCACCGGCCTGTTCTGCTTCCTGCCGAATCCCAATCTGCGGCCCGAGGTCGGCAAGAACAAGGAAGTCGGCATAAACCTGAAATTTGACAGCGTATTCGCGAAGGGCGACAGCTTCCGCGGCAAGCTGAACGGTTTCCAGAACGACATCGACGACTACATCAATCCGGTGTCGTTCACCCCGACCCTCGTGTTCCCGTTCGGCACGTATAACCGGGATTACCAGTATCAGAACATCCCGCACGCGCGCATCCGCGGTGTGGAAGCGGAGATGATGTATGACGCTGGCGGCTGGTTCATCGGCTTCAGCGGCACGGTGCAGGAGGGCGAAAACACCCAGACCGGCGTCGGCCTCGCCACCATTCAGCCGCGCCGAATGACGACGACGGCCGGCGTTCGCTTGCTGGACCGCAAGCTGGTGCTGTCCGCGCAATGGTCGTCGGTAGCATCCAACACGGATCTCCCCGCCGGCTATATACCATCGACGTCGTACGAGTTGGTCAACCTCTATGCGTCCTATCAAGCGACCAAGGACGTCTCGATGAACTTCTCGATCGACAACCTCTTCAACAAATACTACCGGCCCTACGCCATCCCGGGCGGCTCAGCCGACGGCACCACGCAGAACGACGTGCTGTGGACCAGCCCCGGCCCGGGCATCACCTTCAAGGGTGGGATCAAGGTTCATTTCGGCTCGACATGACAACATCCGCGCAGCCGTTTTTCGAGCGGCTGCGCGGCCTATCGTTTTTCTGCCACCGACCAAAACCTGCGCCAGCAAGCGCCAGCCAAGGGAACTGCCGATGTACATCGCGATGAACCGCTTCAAGGTGAAAAAAGGCTCCGAGGATGCCTTTGAAAAAGTCTGGGCCAGCCGGGATTCCTATCTCGACCGCATGGCCGGCTTCGTCGAATTTCACCTCCTGAAGGGTCCGGAAGCCGACGATCACACGCTGTATTCGTCGCACACCGTGTGGGCGAGCCACGCCGACTTCGAGGCCTGGACCAAGTCGGAGGAATTCCGCGTCGCGCATGCCCGCGCCGGCAACAATTCGACGACCGGCACGCTCTACCTTGAGCATCCGAAGTTCGAAGGCTTCGAGGTCAAGCAGACGCTGACACGCAAGGGCGCGGCGGCTTAGAGCCACAGTTCGAAAAACCAAGGACGCGGGCGTCGCGCTTCAAGCGCGCGCCCGGCGTTGGCGTTTGGCGACTGCCAGCACCAGAGGAAACACACATGACCGAAACCGCGACTATGACGCTGAAAGACAAGATGATGGCCGAGCCCGGCGCCATCGTCGAGACGGTGGCCAAGGAGTACGGCGTGACGCTGCGCGAGGTGGTCGAGGCGCTTCCCGAGGCGAACCGGCGCTTCGCGGCGGGCTCTGCCTTCGCCGAGGTCATGACCGAGGTGGCAGGCTGGGGCACGGTCACGCTGATCATCCATACCGACGACGGCGTGAACGAGTTCACCGGGCCGATCGCGGCAGGCAAGATCGCGCAGAGCTACTACAACATCGGCGGCGGCACCGGCTTCCACGGTCATCTGCGCTATGAGCGGTGCGCCAGGATCGCTTTCGTCGAGCGGCCTCTGTTCGGCCGGCTGTCGGTGTCGATGCTGTTCATCAATGTCGACGGCGGCATCATGCACAAGATCTTCGTCGGCCGCGACGAGAAGCGTGAGCTGCTGCCCGATCAACTGGCGAAATTCCGCGCGCTCGCCGACCGGATTTGCATCTAGTTGTTTGCGCCTAGGCTTGGCGATTTTTCAAAGCGACGCCGCCGGCAATGCCGATGCCGACGACGTAGAGCCAGCCATGGGTGAAGTCGAAGAGATGCGTGTTGAACTGCGAGCCCAGTATGTTCTGCGTGGCCACGACCAGGCCGACCCAGGACGCCAGCCCGGCGGCGCGGAACAGCAGCGCATGTGAGATCCACATCGCCAGCAGCACGGCGATGCCGACAAAGCCGAGTTGAATGCCGACCGCTAGTATCTGGTTATGCGGATTGGTCGACACCGCCGCCGCCATGCCGGTGCGGCCGGCCGCGGAGCGTTCGAACTGGTCGCGGATCGAGCCGGTGCCGTGGCCGAAAATGGGCGCGGCCTGGATGAAGCCCGCCGACTTCGTCCAGAACACCAGACGTTCGCCGGCCGGCGTCGGCGGTCCGTCGGGTTGATACGACTGGACTTCCTGGACGAAGGTGCCGACACGCTGGCGCAGATAGCCGGCCGACGGCCAGGCCGCCGCCGCCAGCAACAGAAACACGGCCGCCGACGCGATGATGCCTTTCCAGCCGAACTGCCGGTAGCCGAACAGGACGAGCAGCGCCGGAATGACGACGAGCGATGTGCGGCTGGTGGCGACGTAAAAGACATTCGCCAGGAACAATACCGCCAGGACGCCGAGCGCCATCGCCAGATTGCGTCGCCCGTCGCGCCACATGCCGAAGGCAATATGGAGGGTGATCGCCACGCAGATCGTGAACATGGCGCCCTGCGAGATATAGTCCTTCACCGGAACGCCGAAGCCCTTGGCTTGCACGGGAAACGGCATGGCCGGCCAGATAAATATCACCCACGAGACCAGCAGCAGGAGGGTGCAGGAGGCGAGAAAGCCGATCAGGACATGATGCGCGCGCTGCGAAGTGACGAAATGGCACATCAGCAGCGGGATGAACAACAATTTGAGAAAGGAGCTGATGCCGTTGGCGCGCTCGGCCCATGCGACATCGGCCCACAGCATTCCCAAGGCGCCGAGCGCCACCAGCATCAGGGGCAACCCGCCCGCTGGACTGAGGGCGATGCGGCGCAGGCGTGTCAGATCGCAAACCGGGATGAACGCCAGCAGCCAGAGCACCGTCAATATGCCGGTCGCCGAGGTCGACCAAGGCAGCGACGCCGCGAGCAGCACGGCAAAAACGTCGGCCAGCGACTCAAGACGGTTGCGGACATGCGGCATCAGCTTCATCGGTCGCTCGGTATTGAGGGCAGGGTGGTGCTTTGTTGGCAGGTTGCCCAGGCGCTCGAAAGGGCCCATTGCGAAGATCGCCGATCTTCTTGAAGCGCCGCGGCCATGCTAGCAACTAATCCCGGCGAGATGAAATCGGCGCATGGTTTTGCCCAGAAATCCTGTCAAGGAGAGCGAAATGGAGCCGTGGCGTAATGTCCGGTGAAAGCGTGCGCGCCGATCAGTCGGCCGAAATATGCGGCGACGGGACGATGACGGCCGGCAATCGGTTTCGCTACCTGTGGCAGAACCTGTGCCGCAACTTGTCCACGCTCGGACGCGGCCCGGCGGCACGGTCGTTTTTCCCCGATCTCGAGCGTGCCCGCAACGCGATGACGGGACAGTCGCCGAGCCGCCT
The DNA here is from genome assembly GCA_030651965.1 of Pseudolabrys sp. GTDB lineage: Bacteria > Pseudomonadota > Alphaproteobacteria > Rhizobiales > Xanthobacteraceae > Pseudolabrys. The sequence goes on from JAUSBQ010000267.1 coordinate 7,711, forward strand.
CATCACCAACGTATTTATCGACAGCGAATTGCCCAGGCTGCTGCCGCCGCGCAAACTCGAGGTGCTTGAAATCGGCTGCGGCGCCGGCGCGATGGCCGACCGGCTGGCGGCGCTTGGCTACAGCGGCGCTTACACCGGCGTCGACATTCAGGATTATTTCAAGCGCGACCGCGCGAGTAGTTTTCCCTTCGCTATCGAGTTTCACCAGATCGACGCGCATGAATTTTCGCCGGCGCGGCCGATCGACTTGATGGTCTCCGTGTCGACGCTCGAGCATATTCCTGCGGATGCGAACTTGATCGGGCGGTTTCCCGGCTTCTTCGCTCCGGGCGGTCTCGAAGTGCATGTCGTCCCGGCGGGCTCCAGCCTGCTGCCCTATCTCTGGCACGGCTTTCGCCAATATTCGCCGGCAATGCTTGCGGTACGCTTCGGGCCCACGGTCGAACTGGTCAAGATCGGCGGTCTCGGCAGCCTGCTGCTGCATTTCCTGGTGATCACCGGGCCGGAAATGTTTCTGCGCCGGTCGCCGCGCAAAGTGTTGCCGGGGGTCTATGCCGCGATGATGCGGCTGGCGCTGCGGATCGATCGCGTTCTACCGGTGTGTCCGACGGCCTATGCCGTTATCCGGCGGCATTAATACCGCCCTTAACCGCCTCGGGAACTAGTCGTTCATGCCATGAACGATAACTTGACGTTCATCGCGTGAACGGCTAGCGTCCGGTCTCAACGGGGACCGTCAATGGCCAACGCCGCCGAGCAAGAAAAGGGTGAAAACCCTATGATTATGCTAGGGATTCTCGAATCCGTCGAACGCGACGGCGGACAATCCCAACGGCATCTGGCGGCGGAACTCGGGGTCGCCCTCGGGCTGGTCAACGCCTACCTGAAACGTTGCGTGAAGAAGGGTCTACTCAAGGTCAGCGAGGCGCCCGCCCGGCGTTATGCCTACTACCTGACCCCACACGGCTTCTCCGAGAAATCGCGGCTGACCGTCCAATACCTCTCGCATTCCTTCGGCTTTTTCCGCCGGGCGAAATCCGACTGTTCGCTGCTGCTGCAAGCGGCCGAGCAGAAGGGCATCCGCCGCATCCTTCTCGCGGGCAAGTCCGATCTCGCCGAAATCACCGCGATCTGCGCGCTCGACCACGGCATCGAGATCGTGGCGGTGGTCGATCGTCAGGCGGGCGAAGCGCGGTTCATCGGCTTGCCGGTCTATCCGGACTATGGCGCGGTGCGCGAACAATTCGACGCCGTTATGATCACTGACATGGTCGACGCGCGCGAGAGCGCCGACCGGGCCATCGCCCGCTTCGGCGCCGACCGAGTGCTGATTCCGGAATTGCTGCGCATCCGCATCGTCAAATTGCAGGAGGCCGCGTCATGACCTTGATCGCAGGGCCTCGCTGGTACGTGGTACAAACGCAGCCGAACGCCGAGCGCAAGGCCGACGCGCATCTCGTTCGTCAGGGATTTCAGACTTATCTGCCGCGCTATCAGAAGCGGCGGCGTCACGCCCGCAAGGTCGACCTGGTGCCGGCCGCGCTTTTTCCTCGCTACATGTTCGTATCGATCGATGTCGCCACGCAGCGCTGGCTCGCCATTCGCTCGACTGTCGGCGTCACGCAGGTGGTCTGCAACGGCAATGAGCCGGCCGTTGTTCCCGTCGGCGTTGTCGAACAACTCAAAGCCAGCGAAGACGCCGCCGGGTTCATCCCGCTCGATACACGTCCGCACTTTAATCCGGGCGACAAGATCAAGGTTATGGACGGCGCCTTCACCGATTGTCTTGGCCTGATCGATACTGTTACCGACCGCGAGCGCGTTGCCATTCTACTCGACCTTCTCGGGCGCAAGGTTCGCGTCGTCCTTGATGCAGACTTCATCGCCGCGGCCTGACCGCGTCGACTACTTCCTGCCCTGCTAGCGATCCGAGCGGCCAGTCCGAGGTGACTGATGTCACCCGGGCTGCGGTAGCAATGCTGAAACGCCAATTGAGACCCGAGTCTTTCCTGATGAAACTCAAGCATATCCTGATAACCGGTGGGACCGGGTCGTTTGGCTCGGTGATGGCCGAGCGACTCCTGGCGGAGCCAGGCGTCGAGCGCATAACGATCTTCAGCCGCGATGAATTCAAGCAGCACGAGATGTGGACCCGGTTTCATACCCCGAAGCTGGCCTTCATCATCGGCGACGTGCGCGATCGGGATGCCGTCGCCGACGCCATGCCGGGCGTTGATGCGATCTTCCACGCGGCGGCTCTCAAATCGGTGCCGACCGGCGAATTCTTCCCGATGGAAGACGTGCGCACCAACACGATCGGTACGCACAACGTCCTCGATGCCGCCGAAAAGGCCGGCGTCGGCCGCGTGATCGTCCTGTCGACCGACAAGGCCGTGCATCCGATCAACGTCATGGGCATGACCAAGGCGCTTGCCGAAAAGATGGTCGAGGCCAAAGGGCGCAATAGTGCAACGTCCACGGTGTTCGCGACCACGCGTTACGGCAACGTGATGGGCTCGCGCGGCTCGGTGATCCCGCACTTCATCGGTCAGATCAAAGCCGGCAAGGATATCACCGTCACCAATCCCGACATGACGCGCTTTCTCTTGTCGCTCGAAGGCGCAATCGATTTGGTTCTCTTTGCGCTCGAAAACGCCAAGCAAGGCGATCTGTTCATCCGCAAGGCGCCGGCCTGTACGGTCGATGTCCTCGCCAAAGCAGTTCTTGAAATATTTGACGCGAAGAACCCGATCCGCATCATCGGCACGCGCGGCGGCGAAAAGCTGCATGAGACATTGGCGACCGGCATCGAGTTGGCCTCGACCGAGGACATGGGCGACTACTTCCGGATTCCGAAGGTCGTGACCAGCTTGGACTACGATCCGTTTTTCGAAGGCGGTCTCGTCAAGACTCTGGCCGACGACTACACTTCGGAGAACACGACGCGGCTCGATAAAGCGCAGACTATGGCGCTTCTTCTGAAAGAGCCATTTGTGCAAGAAGCGCTCAAGTAAGAGACGGAGCAGATTTCCCGAATGAAAAGCATCCCCCTTTTCAAAGTATTCATGCCGCCGGAGGTGGACGCGGCGGTGCTTGAGACGCTGCACAGCGGCTATCTGGCGGAAGGTCCGCGCGTGCGCGAGTTCGCCGAAACCGTCGGCAAATTTCTCGGGACGCAGTACACTATTCCGGTATCGAGCTGCACGATGGGTCTCACCATCAGCTATGACGCGGCCGGCATCCGCGCCGGCGATGAGGTGATTACGACGCCGCTGACATGCGTCGCGACCAATACGCCGCTGCTGCATCTCGGCGCCAAGATCGTGTGGGCGGACTGCGAAGCAAAGACCGGCATGGTCGATCCGAATTCGCTGGAAAAAATTATCACCAAGAAGACCAAGGCCATCGTCGTTCTGCACAAGGACGGCGATCTCGCCAGGATGGATCAGATCCTCGCGATCGCGAAGGCGCACAATCTCAAGGTCATCGAGGATGCCGCGCACACATTCGGCGCCAAATACAAGGGCAGGAATGTCGGTACGATGGGCGACTTCACCTGCTTCTCGCTGCAGGCGATCAAGCACATAACCACCGGCGACGGCGGCATCATCACCTGCACCAACGAAGACGACTACCGGCGTGCCAACGCGCTGAAATGGTTTGGCCTCGACAAGGCGGCGATCCCCGCCGGTACCAGCCCATGGGATCACGATATTTCGTTGGTCGGCTACAAGGCGAATTTGAACGATCTTGCCGCGACGATCGGGCTGGTTCAGATGCGCCACGCCGACGACATCCTGGCGCGCCACAACCGCAACGGCAATCTCTACAGTGAGTTGCTGGCAGGGGTTCCCGGGGTGGAACTGATCGCGCGGGACGCCGGCAATTTCGAAACCTATTGGACCTATGTCATCCTGGCCGAAAAGCGCGATGCCATCCGCGCCGCGCTGGCCGCCGAGGGGATCGCCTCGCAGGTCATTCACCCGCGCAACGACACCTACAGCATCTTCAAGACATCACGCCGCGACTTGCCGGGCGTTGACTACTTCTCCGCCCGCGAACTGTCACTCCCCTGCGGCTGGTGGGTGGACGAAGACGACATCCGCCGTATCGCCAACATCATAAAGCGCAGCGCATGAAAGTTATGACCATCCTCGGCACGCGTCCGGAGATCATCCGGCTCGCGGCCATCATCAAGAAACTTGACCAGTTCTGCACGCATGTCCTGGTGCACACCGGCCAAAACTATGATTATGAGTTGAACAAGGTGTTCTTTGAGGACCTGGAGCTGCGCCAGCCGGATATCCAGCTTGAAGTGCGGTCAGACACGCTGCACGGCCAGATCGCCAACATCATCCGCGAGACCGGGGCCGCGCTTGAGAAAGAGCGGCCGGATGCGTTGCTCGTTCTCGGCGACACGAACTCCGCGCTCTCGGTCATCAATGCGAAGCGCCTGAAGATTCCGGTTTTCCACATGGAAGCGGGCGACCGTTCATTCGACGAGAACGTGCCCGAAGAACTCAACCGGCGCATCGTCGACCACGTCGCCGACGTCAACCTCGCTTACACCGAGTACAGCCGGAAGAATCTCCTGCGCGAAGGCATCCATCCGAGCCGGGTATACGTTACGGGCTCGCCCATTCGCGAAGTCTACGCGAATATGATGGACAAGTTCGCGGCCTCGGCCATCATGAAAACACTGGGCCTCGAGAGCGGCAAGTTCATCACGGCGTCGATTCACCGGGAAGAGAACGTCGATATCGAAGGCGGCCTCGAGAAGATGGTCGACTCCTACAATGCTCTGATTGAGAAGTACGGATTTCCCGTAATCGTTTCCACTCATCCGCGGACGATGAAGCGCCTGGAACAGCGCGGCCTCCTCGCCAAATCGAGCAAGAAGATCAATTGGCATAAGCCTTTCGGTCTGATTGACTACATCAATCTGCAGATGAATTCGTTCGTCGTCGTGTCGGACAGCGGCACGATCCACGAGGATTCCAGCATTCTCGACTTTCCGGCGATTGCCATTCGCCGCTCTACCGAAAAGGCAGAATCGATCGACGCCGGCCACTGCGTCATGAGCGGCCTCGACAAGGAAGACGTGCTGCGCAACGTCGCCATTGCCGTGGAAGACCGCGTCAATCAGAAACTGTCGCCGATGCCGCTGGAGTACACGCCGCTGAATGTCTCGTCCAAGGTCCTGCGTATCGTCGTCGGCACCGCCTCGATCGTCGACAAGCAGGTCTGGGGGGACAAGAAACATGTTTAAGGCGCCGTACGACGTCCGCCAACTGAAACTGCACCGAGACGCACGTGGCGATCTTTTCGAAATATTGCGGTTTCCGGACGATTCAATTCCGCCAGCCGGCTACATCTATGCCTACACGATCAATCCAGGTGCGCGTCGGGGCGACCACTATCATGAGCGCAAGCATGAATGGGTGACCTGCGCTGCCGGCGCCTTCTCGGTGCTGGTCGAAGACAAAGACGGCAACAAAGCTCGTTTCGAGCTTAGCGCCGAACATCCGTCAATCGTATACTTCGCGCCCTATTGCGTGCACGCTGTGCTGAACGAGGGCAAAGATGTCGGCGTAGCGATTTCCTACGGTTCGTCGCCGCATGATCCGGCGGACCCGGACACCATCATGAAGTTCATTGCTTGATGTCGCGCAGATCGATCTGCATACGGTGCACGTGCTGTTTCTTCTTGAAGCCGGCTTTTGTGTAGAAGCCAATGGTTTCGTCGCTGCAATCAAGGCGGACGACAAGGCAACCTTTCCGCTTGGCTTCTTCGATGGCGGCTTCCACGAGGCGCATTCCGATGCCTTGCTTCTCGAAGCCTTTTCTAACCGCCATGTCTTCGATGTATGCAAAGCGTGCGCCGTTCAAGATGAATTTCTGTTCGACCAGCAGCGTTGTGGCGCCGACGATTTCGCCGCCGAGTTCAGCGACGAAAATCCGGTAGACCGGGTTGTCGCGAATCTTGTCGAAAATAATCACAGCGTCCTGCTCGTCGAGTCCCGCTTTGAACAGGTTTGAAATGCTTTCCAGAAAGCCATTCCGCAGATCGTTTTTTTCGAGCAGTCGTATTTGCAGGGTCATGTTGCAATAATTCGTGTCTTGGGGTGAATGGGTAAATTATACCACGAAATGCACCCGCGCGTGCAGAATTTGAACTTTCGATGAAGATCGAAGACGCCGGACTGCCGGGGCTGAAGCTCCTGACGCCGAAACGCATTGACGACGGGCGCGGGTTCTTTTCGGAAACCTACCGGCGCGACGCACTGGCCGAGCACGGCATCGATTTGTCTTTCGTGCAGGACAATCATTCGTTGTCGCTTGCCGCCGGCGTCGTGCGCGGGCTGCATTTTCAGTCGCCGCCGCACGCCCAGACCAAGCTGGTGCGGGTGGTGCGCGGCGGAATTCTCGATGTCGCCGTCGATATTCGACGCGGGTCGCCGACCTATGGCCGGCATGTGGCGATTGAACTCAGCGCCGGGAATTGGCAACAGCTCCTGGTCTCGGTTGGGTTTGCGCACGGCTTCTGCACTTTGAGCGAACAGACCGAGGTGATCTATAAAGTCACGGACTACTACAGCGCGCAGGACGACCGCGGCCTGCTGTGGAACGATCCCGCCCTCGGCATTGCCTGGCCGGTGACGGCCGATAGAGCCGTGCTGTCGGAACGCGACCGCAAGCATCCGGCGCTGGCCGATCTGGTCAGTCCGTTCGACTTTGACGGAGGGGCGGCGGCCTAGATGTCCCGGCCCGATCGCGTTGTCGTCGTCACCGGTGGCGCCGGATTCATCGGTTCCGCCGTGGTGCGGATGCTGATCCAAGACAGCAACGCCACCGTGGTCAACGTCGACAAGCTCACTTATGCCGCCAACCTGCGCAACGTCGAAAGCGTCGCGTCGAGCGAGCGCTATCACTTCGTCAAGGCCGATATCTGCGATGCCGACGCGATGACCGCGGTGTTCGAGCGGCACGATCCGGACTGCGTCCTGCATCTTGCCGCCGAGAGCCACGTCGACCGCTCGATCGATGGACCGAGAGACTTCCTGCGCACCAATGTCGACGGCACTTTCGTCATGCTGGAGACCGCGCTCAATCACTGGCGTCAAATGCCGCCGGGCCGGAAAGAGGCCTTCCGCTTCGTCCATGTCTCGACCGACGAAGTGTTCGGCGCGCTCGGGCAGGACGGCTTGTTCACCGAAGAGTCGCCTTACCGGCCGAACTCGCCATATTCGGCGAGCAAGGCTGCGTCCGATCATTTCGTCCGTGCCTGGCATCACACTTACGGTCTGCCGACGATCATCAGCAATTGCTCGAACAATTACGGCCCGCATCAGTTTCCCGAGAAGCTTATTCCCCTGGTCATCGCCAATGCCGTCGATGGCCTGCCGCTGCCGGTCTACGCCAAAGGCGAGAACGTCCGCGACTGGCTTTTCGTCGAGGATCACGCGCAGGCGCTTTGGTCGATCGCGCAGCAGGGCGTGCCCGGTGAGTGCTATTGCATCGGCGGCAACAGCGAGCGCCGCAATATCGACGTGGTGCGGCAGATTTGCGGGCTGCTCGATCAGCGACGTCCACGCGTTGACGGCAAGACGCATGACACGGGTATTACCTTCGTCAATGATCGTCCCGGCCACGATCTGCGCTACGCCATCGATGCGACCAAGATCGCGCGTGCGTTGAATTTCTCGCCGTCGGTCGGTTTCGATGCGGGTCTTGCCAATACAGTGCAGTGGTATCTTGACCACGAGGACTGGTGGCGTCCGCTGCTGAAGCGCGCACCCGCCCTGGCCGCGAGCGCGCGGCAATGAACGTGGCGACATCCGCAAAGCCGATGGCCCTTGTAATCGGCACCGGCCAGTTGGGGCAGGAACTGGCGCGGGTGCGGACCTCGCATTTGCTGGTGAAGGTTGTCGGCCGCGACACCCTCGACGTGACCGACGCAGCCGCCACTCAGGCCGCGATCAGAAAAGTTCGCCCTTCCATCGTGCTCAACGCCACGGCCTACACCGCGGTCGACAGAGCCGAGGCGGAGCCCGCAGCGGCATTCGCCGTCAACCGCGACGGCGCTGCCACTCTGGCGACGGTTTGCGCTGAACTTGGCATTCCGCTGATCCACGTTTCGACCGACTATGTGTTCGACGGTGATAGCGGCCCCTATACGGAAAATTCCGCGGTTGCGCCGCGTTCGGTCTATGGCGACAGCAAGCTGCAAGGCGAAATCGAAATCCGTTCGGGGCTGGAGCGTCACATTATTTTGCGCACCGCCTGGCTGTTCAGCTCGTTCGGCAACAACTTCGTCAAGACGATGCTGCGCCTGAGCGCGACCAGATCCGAGATTCAGGTGGTTGACGATCAGTTCGGCTGCCCGACGCCGGCAGCCGCGTTGGCGCAGGCGATCGTCGCGCTGGCAGAGAAAGCCGTCGGGGGCGGTTCGCTGGCCTGGGGCACGTATCATTTCGCCGGCCAGCCCGCGACAACCTGGCGGCGCTTTGCCGAGCATATATTCGACCGCGCAGCGGCAATCGGTCTGATCGGCAGCGTGCCCAGGGTCATTCCGATCACGACAGCGCAATATCCGACAGCGGCGCGCCGTCCGGCCAATTCGGTGCTGAGCTGCGATGCGCTGGCGGCGCTCGGCCTCACGGCGCCGGACTGGCACGCGGGGCTTGCCGCCGTCCTCGACGACCTGCGGCTGGCCCGCATTACCGGGAGTGTCGTGCATTGAAGGGCATCATCCTCGCCGGCGGCAGCGGCAGCAGGCTCTATCCGCTGACGCTCGCGGTCAGCAAACAGCTCATGCCGGTCTACGACAAGCCGATGATCTACTATCCGCTGTCGGCGTTGATGCTGGCTGGCATTCGCGAGATCGCCATCGTCACGACGCCGGCCGACCGCGCCGCGTTTCAGCGCCTGCTGGGCGACGGCTCGCAGTGGGGACTGAAGTTCACCTTTATCGAGCAGCCGTCGCCGGACGGCATTGCCCAGGTGTTTCTGCTCGCCGAGAAATTCATCGCCGGTGCGCCGTGCTGTCTGATCCTCGGCGACAATATTTTCTACGGTACCGGCCTGACCGGCCTGTTGCAGGAGGCGGCGAGCCTCACCCAGGGCGCGATTGTGTTTGGCTGTCATGTCGCCGATCCGGAACGCTACGGCGTGGTGACGTTCGACGCCAAGGGGCGCGCGATCCACATCGAGGAAAAGCCGGCCCAGCCGCAATCGCGCTATGCTGTCACCGGGCTATATTTCTATGACGGCCGGGTTTGCGAGATGGCCAAGCGGCTCAAGCCGTCGGCGCGCGGCGAACTGGAAATCACTGACCTCAATAACCTGTATCTGAATGAAGGCGCGCTGCAGGTCCGCGTTCTCGGCCGTGGCTATGCCTGGCTCGATACCGGGACGCATGAGTCGCTGCTGGAGGCGTCCGAGTTCGTGCGCGCGGTCGAACTGCGCCAGGGCATCAAGATAGCCTCACCGGAGGAGATCGCCTATCGCGGCGGCATGATCGACCGCGACGAATTCCACAAGCTCGCGATGACGTTGAGCAAGAGTCCTTACGGCGAATACCTGCTGCGGCTGCTCGACGAAGAGCAGCCCGGCGGCGGCTCGTCGTCGTTCACGTGATGCGACTGCTTCACCGGATGGACCTGCGCAATTTGTTCGCTGGTGCCGGCTGGCTTGCTTTCGCGCAAGTCTTTGGCGTCCTCTGCGCACTCGGAACGACTGTGCTTTGGACCCGCTTTATGTCGATCGAATTGTTCGGAGAATTCCGTACTTTGACGGGCATTGTCGGTTTTGTATCGGCGTTCGCCTTGATGGGGACCGGACAGGCAGTCCTGATGTCAGCTTCGAAAAATGCCGATGGAAATTATTCGGCGCTGCTGCGGTCGAAGTTAAAGGCGAACTGTTGGGCGAGTCTCGTTCTAAGTGGCGCGGCACTCTACCATTTGTGGTCGCCGTCCGGCTCCGCTGCCATCGGCCTTGGCCTGTTGGCCGTTGCCGCGATTTTTCCAATCTATAATACGTCGGATTTTTGGATGGCGTGGCTCAATGGGAAGTCCCGCTTTCTTGAGCTCGCGCTTGGCCGCTCTCTCATCTCGGCGCTCGGCATTGCGGCCGTCGCAGCGGTTGCTTTGACTTCCGTCACGCAGCTGTGGGTCGTGTGTCTTGTCTACTTCGGATTTGCAGCAGCCCAGTCCGGCTGGGCCCTGTTGCGCACGAGCCGGCAAAGAGCCAATGACACTAAGGATGTGTCGATCCCCGCGTTTGGCGTTCATTCAAGTATTGCAATGGCCTTTAGCGGATTACTCTCTCTCGATGTGGTCGTGCTCAATCATCTTTTTTCCGCACAAGATGTCGCTATCTATGCGGTTGCCCTGCAGTTTCCCGAACTGCTGAAGCGGCTCTTTTCCGTTATGGACTCGATCATCTCACCAAAAATTTACGCGGCAGTGGATTTCAAGAGCATCTGGCCCGAGATCAAGGGCGCCTTTCTCACGGTTACTGTGGGCTGCGTCGCGATAGGTATTGTGGGCTTCTTCCTTCTGCCGCCGCTCACCGTTCTGCTATTTTCCGAGCGTTACGCCGACGCTGCGGAGTTTGGCCGATGGCTCTGGCTTGCAGTCGCCTGCTGCGGCAGCACAACGCTTCTGGCGCCCGCCTTGCTTTCGACTCAAAAGCCGTTCTTCGTTTATGCGCCGTATATTGGCTATCCGCTGTTTCAAGCGGTGCTGTTCGCATCGCTAGTCAGCAATGGCATCGGCGGTTTGACGCTAGCGCGGATCGTTGGCGTTCTGGTGCTGTCGGCGTTTTACGTCGGCGGGTTCGTCTATTGCCTGCGCGGCTCCGGCGTCAAAGTGGTGCGCGCATTGTGAGCGTACTCATTCAAGTTGTCACCAATAGTCAAGGCAGTAGCGTCGGCCTTGCGGCCGGGCAGAACTATCCTGCGCTTGCGGCCAAGTATCTTGGTCCCCAATACGACGTGCGTTCACTGGTTGTCAGCGGCTGGACGCTTTCGGATGTCGTCAACAATCTAGAAGATAACGTTCTTTCGCTGAAACCGGACATCGCGATATTCCAGATCGGCATTGTGGAAGCCGCGCAGCGCATTTTGTCCAACCGCGAAAAGGCATTCCTGTCGATTTTACCATTCGGCCGCATTTTGACGGCGGCGATGCATCGGCACCGCGCCACCGTGCTTACATGGCGAAAGCGGCTCGGGATCGGCTCGCGCGTTGTTCCACCAGATGAATTCAGACGCCTGCTTGAGCTACTGAGTGAGAAACTTCAGTCGTACGGCATTCCGTTCCTGTTGGTGCCGATCCCCCTTTTCCCGGATGCCGGCGAGTCGCTCGCGCATCCGCTGATCAACGAGGACATAGCGCTCTACAATGCGATGCTGTCTCGGTTTGGATGCCTCGATATCGATCGCGTCCCGGAAATTTCCTATTTCCAAAATGGTACGGTTCATTTTTCAGCCAAGGGTCACGATTGGCTGGCAAAGGCACTCGTGGCCGGGATCCAGCGTTTCGCCGCGGTGACGGCATGAGTTTCGCAAGGCGCTCGATGGCGGTTATGGTGGGTACGATAATTGCCAGATGCGACCATATCCTGGACCATGCCCGCGCCAGATACGCATTATCGCGCTGCGCCGAGGTCGGCACCGACGTGCAACTGCGCATGCCGGTCGTTATTTACGGCCCGGAGCAACTGCGTTTCGGCTCGTCGGTCGCGGTGGGCGAAAATGTGGTGTTACGCGCCGGGGGAGGGCTGACCATCGGCAATCGCGTCCTGATCGCCGCGGGGGCTGCCATCGTTACCGTTGGCCATCCAATCGAACCGCCACGCTGGAACAAAGTCACTGCGGCACCCGTCAAGATCGGGGACGACGTCTGGATAGGCGTCAACGCAGTGATTCTTCCCGGCGTCACTATTGGCAATGGCGCTATTGTCGCCGCGGGAGCGGTCGTGACCGAAGACGTTGCGCCTTTCACCATGGTCGGCGGCGTGCCGGCGCGGGTGCTGCGTAAATTCGACACGAAGGCCAATTGAGCGGGGACGGGAAGTAGAACATGTCGAAGAAATCCGAATTTGTTGCCGTGCATCTTCCCGGCGGCAACCTGTTCGACGATATGCGGCTCGATATCGCCAAGAGCCATGAAATCCTGGCGGGGCTTTCGGGCAACAAGCAGCCTGCGCGCAACTTCGGCCTGCTGAACAAGCTTCGCTACCTGGCAAACGGCGCTCTGCAGAAATATTCGCTGCAGGAAGTCCTGGTGACGTCCGGTCTGCGGCGCGCGTGGTTCGATGAATTTCACGACTACTGGCAGACTATTCTGACCGGCCGACCGTTGAAAGTGATGGATTTCTTCATGCTGGCGCATGACTACCGCAAGCGCCAGCAACACATGCGGGAGCTGAACTGGTCGTCTCCCGAGTTGCACGTGCAGAACTGGCAGGCGCCGAGCGAGCTGTATTCGACCTTCGCCTTCGTGCGCAACGACGCGCTGCGTCCGGTCATCGCGCCGCGCTTCTGGGCGCATCTGAAGGCGGGCGACGCTGTGCTGGAATATGGCTGCTCGCTGGCTCCGTTCTATAGCTGCTACCGTAAGTTCTATCCGCATCTCGGCTGCCAGTGGACGCTCGCCGATATTGCGAACTTCCCGTTCCACTATGCGAAGTACCGCTATCGTAACGAGGCCAATGTCGATTTTCGCACTATCGAGCCAGACGGCTTCCGCGATCCGCTGGCAAGCGAGCGCAAATACAATGTCATCGTCTTGACGACCGTGCTCGAGCATCTCGATGACCCGGTCTATGTCATGGGTTATCTGACCGAGCGGCTGCAGCAAGGCGGCTACCTGGTCTTCGATTATCTCATCTCCGAGGGCAAAGGCCTGGATACGCCTCAGGCTTTGATGATGCGGACGGCATGCCTGAAATGGATTCTCGAGCGATTCGCTATCGTCGAAGGACGCGTCGATATCGAGCGCGACGTTCCGGTTGTCGTCGCGCGGCGACGGTAATCAGAGTAGCCACTCCCAAGCCGCCGTGCTGTTTAATTCCTACGAATTCCTGTTCCTGTTCCTGCCGGTTACGCTGGCAGGGTTCTTCATCCTTGGCCGGGTCAGCTACAGACTGGCGGCGCTCTGGCTCGGTCTGGCGTCGATTGTCTTCTACGGCTTCTGGAATCCGAAGTTCGTAGCCTTGCTGCTGGCGTCGATCGCGGTCAATTTCACGTTCGGATATTTGATCAGCCGTCGCCGCGCGACGTCCAACACAATGCCGCTGCTGACGGCGGCGGTTTGCCTGAACCTGCTTCTGCTTTTCTATTTCAAATACGCCAACTTCTTTCTCGAAAACCTCAACGCGGTGTCCGGCTCCGATGTCCCTTTGCAGGCGATCGTGCTGCCGCTCGGCATCTCGTTCTTCACGTTCACGCAGATTGCCTTTCTGGTCGATACCCATCGCGGCAAGGCAGACGAGGTAGACTTCATCAATTATCTGCTGTTCGTGACGTTCTTTCCGCATTTGATCGCCGGGCCGGTGCTGCATCACAGCCAGATGATGCCGCAGTTCAGAAAGCCGGAGGTCTATCGGTGGAACTCAGACGATGTCGCGGCAGGCGTTGCGATGTTCATCCTCGGCCTGGCCAAGAAAGTGCTGATTGCCGACAGCCTGTCCGAATATGCGAGCCCCGTTTTCGCCGCTGCGGCGCAAGGTCAGCAACTGCAGTTCTTCGAGGCCTGGGTCGGTGCTCTGGCCTATTCTCTGCAACTGTATTTCGATTTCTCCGGTTATTCCGACATGGCGGTCGGCCTTGCGCGCATGTTCGGCATCCGCATCCCGATCAACTTCAACTCGCCTTACAAGGCCGGCAACATCATCGAGTTCTGGCGGCGATGGCACATCACATTGTCGAACTTTCTTCGCGATTACCTTTATTTTCCGCTCGGCGGCAACCGCCGGGGCCCGGCGCGGCGTTACGTCAATCTTTTCGTCACGATGGTGCTGGGCGGACTTTGGCACGGCGCCAACTGGACTTTCGTGGTGTGGGGCGCCTTTCATGGTGTTCTGTTGATGGCGAACCACGCGCTCCATGCGCTGGGCTTTCGCCTCGACCGCGTGCGCGGGTTCTGGGCCAGCCCGCTCCGCGTTCTCGCGACGGGTTTCACGTTCACGCTGATCGTCGTGGCTTGGGTGTTCTTCCGCGCCGACAACATCGGCAGCGCGGTATCGATGATCCAGGCGATGGCGCTCGGGCACGGCGTCTCGGTGCCGCCGGAACTGGCCGGTCGGCTGCCGCATCTATTCCACGATGCGGGTTTTTTCCCGGTAACGCGGCTGGCCGGCAGCGCGGCATTGCCGCTCATCGGCTTTGGTCTCGCCATTGTGTTCTTCTTGCCGAACTCGCAGGAACTCGTTCTCGAATCCAAACACCGTTTGGAACGGAAGGTGTTCCGCCGCGCCGATGGGACCTTCGGATTGCGCGCGGGGGTGATGCTAGGCTGCATTCTGGCGGTGTCGATCTGGTCGCTGACCCGCGCCAGCGAATTTCTGTATTTCCAGTTCTGACATGAACGCAATTCTGCGCTTCTTTATCCCGGTTCTATTGATTGGCGTTTGTATTCCGGTTGGAACGATGGCGCTGGTACAGCCGATTGCCGGTGACCTGACCCGCATCGGGTTTCTGCCGGAGCGCTCATTTGGCTGGAACGCGCCGCAACCGCCGATCTTGGCGGCTGCCGCCAACGCAGCGCCGGACAAGGCGAGAATTGTCGTCGTGGGCGATTCGTTCACCTGGACCGGGCTATGGCAGAGTGCCGCCTTCACCGACCAGGACCGCTACATCAGCTTCGGGTTCGGCGACATCTGTGCGGATATTGGCGCTTACATGCAAAAATTCGGGCTCGCGCCGGATGTGGTCATCGTGGAGGCGGTCGAACGGCTATTCGCGCAGCGTTTCCTCTCCAAATGCGCGGCATCGGACCTCAAGCCGTCGCTGCCGAATGCGACGAAGCCGACGCAGCCACAGCGCGACACCGGCATTCTTTACGGATCGTTCGGCGCGAAATACGCGCTAGGCGGGCTTCTCTATCTGGCGCGGCCGGGTCCGCAGCATCGCGCCACCGGCAGCGGCGGCGTCTATGTGCGGCCGGTGCCGGATGGCTGCGCACGATTCTCGCATGCGGATTGTGGCAATGCGCTGTTTCTCGGCAACGACGAACTGCTGCCGTCGCTGCCATTGACCGAATACGATAGCCCAATGATCGCGTATCTAAAGGCCGCCGGCGTGAAGAAGATCATCGTCATGTCTATACCCAACAAGACATCGATCTATCTGCGTTCGGCCGAACAGGCAGAGCGCAGCGACGCCTATCTCGCCGAATTCGCCCGCCGCAACGGGGTGCAGGCGGTGCCGCTGCACACTTTGCTCATCGGCCTGAAGGAAAAGCACCGCGACCTTTACTTCGGCAACGACAGCCATCTGTCGAACGAAGGCATGACGATCCTGGGCGCGCAGATTCGAGATGTGATGCGTGCCGGCGGGCCGCGATGATTCGCATTGCTCTTCTGTTCGCGCAGAGCGACGTCAATGCCACGCTGAGTTACCAGCATGGCTGGCCACGCGCCATCATGGAAAGTCCGCTGTTCGAGACCGTCCCGTTCAACTTCGCCGGCCGCTCGCTTGCAGGCCGGCTGGCGCTCGTCGGCAGGATTGCCGCCAGCCGCGTCGACGCCATCGTGCTTCTGCACTCGATGTATTCAAACCAGAACGAGCTGCGCGGCCCGCTACCTTGGCTGCTCGGCAGGCTTCCCCAGCCAAAGGCATTCTTCATCGGCAACGAGTATAAGGGCATGCCGGAGAAGATGGCGTTTTGCCGTTCGCTTCGCCTGTCGCTTTTGATCAGCCAATGCAACGCACCAGCCGTGCTCGAACTTTATCGCCGGGAACTGGGTTGCGCGGTTTCCAGCGTCCCCAATACCGGCTTTGATGAGAAGATTTTCGCTCCCGCTGTTCCGCTCGCCGATCGTCCGGTCGATATCGGCTACCGGTCCTTCGAGCCGCCGTGGTATCTCGGCAACCGCGAGAAGATCGAGATCGCCGATTTCTTCCTTGCCGCCGCGCCGCGCTATGGCCTGAAGGTGGATATTTCTCTCGATCCGAAGGACCGTTTTGACGCCGCCGGCTATGCCGGATTTCTCAATCGTTGCCGCGCGCAGATTGGCACCGAGTCGGGCGGCGATTACTTCGAACTGACCGACGCAACGCGTAACGCGGTCAACGCCCATATGGACGAAAATCCCGATGCGACATGGCCGGAGGTGCGGCGGCGCTTCTTCGACAATTATGGCCCGTCGACTGCGCTGCGCATCATCAGCGGCCGCCAGGTCGAGGCCGCGGCGTGCAAGACGGTGCAGATTTTAATGGAGGGCGACTACAACGGCTATCTCAAGCCCGGCATTCACTACATCCCGCTGCGCAAGGATTATTCGAATGCCGATGACGTGGTGAGAATGCTGCACGACGATGCGCTATGCGCCTCCATGACCGAGGCCGCCTATCAGGTGGCGCGGCAGGAACTGACTTACGCGAAACTTACCGGCAAGTTCGCCGCCGCGCTGCGGACTGTCCTTTAACGGCCGACAGAGGCAATGCTTTGAAAAAAATTCTGGTCACGGGTGCCGATGGCTTCATCGGCTCGCACCTCACCGAAGCACTGGTGCGCAAGGGCTACGACGTCCGCGTCTTCGTGCTGTACAACTCGTTCGGAACCTGGGGCTGGCTCGATCGCGCCCCGGACGATATTCGCTCCAGCCTTGACGTGTTCGCAGGCGACATCCGCGATCCGCATGGCGTCAAGGAAGCCATGAAAGGCTGCAATGCGGTGCTGCATCTGGCGGCCTTGATTTCAATTCCGTTCTCCTACCATTCACCGGACGCCTATATCGACACCAATATAAAGGGCACGCTCAATGTGCTCCAGGCGGCGCGCGAGCTCGGAACGAAGCGCGTCATTCACACCTCGACCAGCGAGGTCTACGGCACCGCGCGTTTCGTACCGATCACGGAAGAGCATCCGGTGTTGGGCCAGTCGCCTTACTCAGCCTCGAAAATCGGCGCCGATCAACTGGCTTATTCGTTCTTCGCGTCGTTCGATACGCCGGTGACCATCGCGCGGCCGTTCAATACCTATGGCCCCCGCCAGTCGGCGCGCGCCGTCATTCCGACCGTGATTGCGCAGATCGCCAACGGCGCATCGCGGCTCAAGCTCGGCGCGGTGCATCCGACGCGCGATTTCAGTTACATCGGCGACACGGTCGCCGCTTTCATTGCTTTGCTTGAGAGCGGTAAGGGCCTCGGCGAGGTCGTCAATTTCGGCTCGGGCTTCGAGATATCGGTCGGCGATACCGTGGCGATGATCGCCGAGGTGATGGGCGCCGCGGTCGAGATCGAGACCGACGCGCAGCGCGTACGACCGGCCTTGAGCGAAGTCGAACGGCTGTGGGCCGATAATTCGAAGGCGCGGGAATTGCTGGGCTGGTCGCCGGCCTATGGCGGACGTGACGGCATGCGGCGCGGCCTGGCGGAGACGGTGGCGTGGTTCACCGATCCGGCCAATCTCGCGCAATACAAAAGCAATCTCTACAACATCTGATGATGACCATGCTCGACAGAACGCCAGTGCAGAAATTCGTCGATGGGCTTGAAAAGGTGGTCGGTGCCGCCACGCGCCCGGTCGTGCTGCACGAGCCGGAGTTCGGCAACAATGAACAGCGCTACGTCGCTGACTGCATCACCAGCGGCTGGGTTTCCAGCGCCGGAAAGTACGTCGACCAGTTCGAAGCCCGTATCGCCGAATTCACCGGCGCGCGCCATGCCGTCGTGGTGTCGAGCGGCACCGCGGCGCTGCACGCGGCTTTGCTGATTGCCGGCGTCAAGCCGGGCGACGAGGTATTGATCCCGGCACTGACGTTCGTCGCTTCCGCAAATTCTGCCGTGCATTGCGGTGCGGTCCCGCACTTCATCGACAGCGCCGAGGACACGCTCGGTGTGTGCCCGGATGCGCTCGACGCCTATCTGCGCGATGCTTTGGAGCCGGCCGGTGACGGCTTTCGCAACCGAAAAACCGGCCGCCGCGTCGCCGCCATCGTGCCGATGCACACCTTCGGTCACCCAGTACGCATGGAACGACTGCTCGAGGTCGCCGGCCGATACAAGATCACGGTGGTCGAGGACGCGGCGGAGTCGCTCGGCTCCTCAATCGACGGCCGTCACACCGGCACCTTTGGCGTGATGGGCACGCTGAGCTTCAACGGCAACAAGATCGTCACGACCGGCGGCGGTGGCGCGATCCTGACCAATGATGCCAAACATGCCGATGCTTTGAGGCAATTGACAACCACGGCGAAGCGGCCGCATCGCTGGGAGTTCGTCCACGATCAGGTGTCATACAACTACCGGATGCCGAATCTCAATGCCGCGCTGGGCTGCGCGCAGTTCGACAAACTGCCGCAGATGCTGGAGCAGAAGAGGCTGCTGGCGAACCGCTATATCCAGGCCTTTGGCCAGTTCGCGGCCGGACACTGCGTCGTCGAGCCCGCGGGAACGCGCAGCAATTACTGGCTCAACGCGTTCAAGCTTGCCTCGCCGGATCGCGGTTTGCGCGATGCCATGCTGGAGGCCTCCTATGACGCGGGCTTCCACTGCCGCCCGGCGTGGGAACTGATGCACCGATTGCCAATGTTCGTGGATGCGCCGCGCGCGCCGCTGCCGGTCGCCGAGCGGCTCGCCGATTCGATCATCAATCTGCCGAGCAGCCCGAAGCTCGCCGGACAAAATACGCCGCATGGCTGACCGCAAGCGCAAGGTCTGCGTCGTCACCGGTTCGCGCGCCGAATACGGCCTGCTGTACTGGCTGCTGCGCGGCATTCAGGCGGAGCCAAGCCTGCAATTGCAACTGGTCGTCACCGGCATGCATCTGTCGCCGCAGTTCGGCATGACCGTGAACCAGATCGAGGCCGACGGGTTTGCCGCCGACGCCAAGGTCGATATGCAACTGACCGGCGATACGCCAAAAGCGCTCACCCGGTCCATGGGGCTGGGGCTTGTCGGCCTTGCCGACGCTTTCGAATCGCTGCAACCGGACATCGTTGTGGTGCTGGGCGACCGCTATGAGATATTCGCCGTCGCGCAAGCGGCCATGGTCGCGCGTATCCCGATAGCGCATATCCACGGCGGTGAATTGACCGAAGGCGCAATTGACGACGCGATCCGCCATGCCATCACCAAGATGGCGCATCTGCATTTTGTTGCCGCGGAAGAATATCGCAAGCGCGTCATTCAGCTCGGCGAAGCCGCGGATCGGGTGTGGAATGTCGGTGCGCCAGGGCTCGATGCCATCCGAAAGCTGACGTTGCTCGATCGCGCCGCGCTGTCGAAAGAGCTGGAGTTCGACGTGACACGGCCGTTCTTTCTGGTCACCTATCATCCGGTAACCCTTGCAGCCGCCGATGAAGGCGCTGAACCGCTTTTTCGCGCGTTGGAGACCTTTGCCGACCATGTCTTTGTGATCACGGGCGTCAACGCGGATACCGGGCATGAGGGTATCCGGCAGCAAACTGTGGCGTTTGCCAAAGCGTATCCCGGCCGCGTGCTGGTGCGTGCGTCGCTGGGCCAGTTGCGCTATCTCAGTGCAATGGCTCACGCGGATGCGGTGATCGGCAATTCCTCAAGTGGGCTGATCGAGGCGCCGGCGCTGAAGGTTCCGACGGTGAATATCGGCGAGCGCCAGCGCGGCCGGCTTCGCCCGCCGAGCGTTATCGATGTCGAAAATGACACAAATGAAATTACGGCCGCTATCAAGAAGGCGCTAAATCCGGAATTCCGCGACGCTTTGCGGTCCGCGGAATCCATCTTCGGCGATGGGTTTGCGACCGAGAAGATGATCGAGGTCCTCCGCGATCATCCGTTAAAAGGAATCTTGAGAAAGCATTTTCATGATCAATAGTATGCTTTCGGGGGAGGTCCGTCCATGGGTGCTTATGTGATCGCCGAAGCCGGCGTCAATCACAACGGTTCGCTCGAGCGGGCGCGGCAGTTGATCGACGCCGCCGCGGCCGCGCGCGCCGACGCCGTCAAGTTCCAGACCTTTCGCGCCAGCGCCATCGTCAGCCGGCATGCCCGCAAGGCGGCGTATCAGGAGCGCACGACCGGCGTGGACGAAAGCCAGCTCGATATGATCAGGCGGCTCGAACTGTCGGAATCCGATCACCGGGCGCTCATCGCCCACGCGCGGAGCGCCGGCATCGAATTCCTGTCGACGCCGTTCGACGAGCACAGCGTCGATATGCTGGTCAACGACCTCAAATTGCGCACCATCAAGGTCGCCTCCGGCGAGATCACCAACGCGCCTCTGCTGCTGCGGATCGCGCAAAGCGGCTGCCGCATCATTCTGTCGACCGGCATGAGTACGCTGGCGGAAGTCGAGGCCGCGCTTGGCGTGCTGGCCTTTGGCATGCTGCGGCCAGCGGGTTCGCCGTCGCCAGAGGGCTTCAAGCAGGCGTTCGCGTCGCCGCAAGGCGTCGCGCTGCTGAGCGAGCGGGTGATGCTGCTGCATTGCACGACTGAATACCCCGCCGCCGTGGGCGAGGTGAACCTGCGCGCGATGGAAACGATGCAGAAGACGTTCGGGCTGCCGGTCGGCTACTCCGACCACACCGAAGGCATTCATGTCGCGGTCGCAGCGGTTGCGCGCGGCGCCTGCGCGATCGAGAAGCATTTTACGCTGAGCCGCGCGCTTCCCGGGCCCGACCACAAGGCGTCGCTTGAGCCCGGCGAGTTGACGGCAATGGTCGCGGCGATCCGGGATGTCGAGGCCGCGCTAGGCGACGGCGTCAAGCAGCCGTCGCCGGCCGAAATCGGCAACCGCGCCGTGGTGCGCAAGAGCCTTGTCGCCGCGCGCGACATTGCCGCCGGCGAAATACTCAGCGCCGAAAACCTGACCTGCAAGCGGCCCGGTGGCGGCATATCGCCGATGCATTACTGGGAATGGCTGGGTCGCCCGGCGCGCCGCGCCTATGCGGCAGACGAGTTGATCGAACCATGAGCGTTCCGATCCTGATCATCGGCGCCGGCGGACACGGACGCGTGGTCGCGGACCTCATTGTCGCGGGCGGCCACGAGGTGCTCGGCTTTCTCGACAGCAACCAGGCTCTGCACGGCACGAGTGTGGATGGTCTCAAGGTGCTCGGTGGCGATGACCATCTGGCGAACTACACGCCGGCCGGAATTCGACTGGCGAATGGGATCGGCGCGGTCACGTCGCTCGATCCGCGTTCGCGTATTTTCACCCGCCTGAGCGCGGCCGGCTATCGCTTCGAGCCGCTGGTGCATCCGCGCGCCATCGTCGCCGCCGCGGCGATCATCGCCGCTGGTGCACAGATCATGGCCGGCGCGGTGGTGCAGACCGGCGCCCGGATCGGGGAGAACGCCATCGTCAATACCGGCGCCATCGTCGACCACGATTGCCGGATCGGCCGCCACGCGCATATTGCGCCGGGCGCTACTCTGTGCGGCAACGTGCAGGCCGGCGAGGGCTGCTATGTCGGCGCCGGCAGTACTGTTATTCAGGGCGTGCGGATCGGCGCCGGCGCGTTCATCGGCGCGGGCTCTGTCGTCATCGCCGATGTGGCGGACGCCGCCCGGGTGGCGGGCGTTCCTGCCAAGGCTATGGGCTCACAATGAATAAATGGCAGTCGGTCACAATCCGGAAAACCGCCACGATTCGCGAGGCGCTGGCGGTCATCAATGACGCGCGCAGCGCCTTCGCCATGGTCGTGGAAGGCCGCAATAAATTGCTCGGCACGTTGTCGGACGGCGACATTCGCCGCGCCCTGCTGGCCGGCGCGGTACTCGAATCGCCGGTGGAACCATGGATGTGCCGGACGCCCTTCGTCGCTTCCGACAGCGCCTCGGTCGACGACATCCTGCGCATGATGCGCGGGCGCGGCTTGCATCAGGTGCCGATCGTCGATGTTGAAAACTGCGTCATCGGCTTGAAGACCATCGACGACTTCCTCCAGGCGCCCAAGCGCGACACGCCGGTGGTCATCATGGCCGGTGGGCTCGGCACGCGCCTCAACGAACTGACGCGCGAGAATCCGAAGCCGATGCTGCCGATCGGCGGCCAGCCGATGCTTGAGATGGTCGTCAATCGCTTCGTGCTGCAAGGTTTCACCGACATCTGGCTCGCGGTCAATTATCGCGCCGATGTCATCGAGGACTACTTTGGCGACGGCGCCAAATACGGCGCGCAAATTCGCTACCTCAAGGAGTCCAAGCGGCTCGGCACGGCGGGCGCGGTCAGCCTGCTGCCGCGCGACATCGAGGAACCGATCGTCGTCAGCAACGCCGATGTCATCACCAGCGTCGATTACGCCGGACTGGTCGAGACCCATAAGGCCAATGGCGCGGTCGCTACCATGGCGGTGCGCGAACAGGAGTTCTCCATTCCCTTCGGCGTCATCGTCGAAACCGAAGGCCGCCTGATGCGCATCGAGGAAAAGCCGGTGCAGCGGCTGGTGGTCAACGCCGGCATCTATGTGCTGTCGCCCGACGCCGTGCGCGCGGTGCCGGCTGACACCTACTACGACATGCCGCAACTGTTCGAAACGCTGATGGCGCAGAAGAAGCCCGTGTTCTGCGAGCGCCTGCACGGCTATTGGCTCGATGTCGGGCAGCGCGCCGATTATGACGCGGCGAACGCCGTTCTGGGGCGCCGCGCGTCGTCGGCCGGAGAGCCGGATGGCGTCTGATAATTTGCCGGCCGGCCGCACCTTTCTGGTGGTCGGTTCCGGCAGCATCGGCCAGCGTCATCTGGCCAATCTGCGCCGGCTTGCGCCGCAAAGCCGCATCGTCGTGCTGCGGCGGCACACCGACGGTGAACTGGCGGGGGCCGATCTCGTCGTCCACAGTATCGAGCAGGCCCTGGCCGAGCGGCCATACGCCGCCATCGTCGCCAATCCTGCGCCGATGCATGTGCCGGTGGCGCTGGAGCTTGCCGGCCACGGTTGTCATCTGTTGGTCGAAAAGCCGCTTTCGGATGGCCTCGCCGGCGTTGACGCGTTGCTGCGGACCTGCACTGAGCGCCGGGTTGTTCTCGCGGTCGGCTATAATCTGCGCTTTCTGCCGTCGCTGCAAAGACTGGCCGCGCTGCTCGCTGAAGGCGCGATCGGCAAGATCCTGCATCTGCGCGCCGAAGTCGGCCAGTATTTGCCTGATTGGCGGCCGAAGGCCGACTACCGGCAAAGCGTCACGGCGCAACGCGCGCTCGGCGGCGGCGCGTTTCTTGAGCTTAGCCACGAGATCGATCTCGCGCTCTGGCTCGCCGGGCCGGCGACCGCCGCATCGGCGCGCATCGACCGTATCGGCGACCTCGCGATCGATACCGACGACTGCGTCGATCTTGCGCTGGACTTCGCCAGCGGCGCGCGCGGCTCGGTGCATATGGATCTGTTGCAGCGCATGCCACGCCGGAAAATCCTGGTGGCCGGCAGCACAGGTTCGCTCGAATGGGACTATTTCGCCGATACTTTGCGCATCGGCCGCTCCGCCGCCGAAGGCTGGCAAGAGGTCGACGCGCCGAAGCAGACCGATCGCAACGATATGTATGTGCGCGAGCTGGAGACGTTCCTCGACTGCACCGTGACCGGCGCATCGCCGCCGGTTGATGGCGCTGCCGCGCGCAATGTTCTTGCCGTCATCGAAGCGGCGCGCCGGTCTCAGCAAAATAGCCAGGCGCGGATCGAGATTGAATGCCAGCCGTGACACTGAGATTGCCGCGGCCGATCCGCACTTTGGGCCGGTATTGCCTCGAAGCCTACTGGCGCACGATGGCCGCGCCGGGGCAGTTTTCCGATTGGTGGGCTGACCGCCGCAATCGGCACAATTATCCGGTGCTGGTCGAGGCAGACCTTCGCCGCGCGCGCAAATCCGACACCGTCTTCATTTGCGGCACCGGCGCGTCGATCCTGTCGATTGCGCCGGGCGAGTGGCAGCGGATGGCGCAGCATGACATTTTCAGCTTCCGCGATTTTCCGCGCCAGACATTCGTCAAAGCCGACTATCACGTCACCGGCGAAATCGACGATGCCGACATTTACGCCGCAGCGATCAACACCAATCCGCGCTATGACCGGACCTTGTTCATGGTGCAGGAAGGCTTCACCGCGCATATGGGAAACCGGCTGATCGGCCGGCTCAAGCTGCGCAAGGGTGCGCCGGTGTTTCGTTATCGCCGGCGCGGGCGCGGGCAATCGATCCCGTTCAGCCGCAGCTTCGCCGACGGCGTTGTGCATGGCCACGGTTCGGTCGTCGGGATGGTGAATATCGCTTATCTGCTGGGCTGGAAACGCATCGTGCTGGTCGGTATCGATCTTTACGACCATCGCTATTTCTACATGCCGCCGGGCGAGACCCGCGAGGTGGAGAAGAGCGGGCTGACCAGCAGCGATCCTTTCATCGCCGGATCGTCCATCGTCGACCAAATCGGCATGTGGGCGGACATGATGCGGCGGGAAGGCGTTCAGGTCGTGGCCTATAACCCGCGCTCGCTGCTGACCAGCCGTATCCCGATATTCCAATGGTCCGATGCCGTTTCGGCGGACGGCAATTCTCAAGGCGAATCGACGTGAACGGCGAATTGCGGATTCTCGTGGTTGGCGCCGGCCAGATCGGCAGCCGCCATATACAGGCGCTGGCGACCACCGAAGGTGTCGGCGCCGTCACGGCGGTCGATCCCGGCGCTGCGTCGCGCGACACGGCGCTGGCGCGCTGGCGCGACGTGCCCGGTCACGCCGGCAAGACGCTGACTCTGGCCGCGAGGCTGGCCGAAGTCAGCCGGGTGGATAAATTCGACCTGGCGATCATTGCCACCAGTGCGCCCGGCCGGGTGGAGATTCTGAAGGACATTGTCGCGCTGGGTGTCCGCCGCGTTCTGTCCGAGAAGCTGCTGTTTCAATCGGTTGCGCAGCTCGATGTCGCGGTCGCGCTATGCGCCGACAGCGGCGTCAGCCTTTATCCGAATTATGTCTACCGCTTCGTCAGTCCCTGGGCGGCGGTGGCGCAGCAACTCAAAGGCCGGCCGTTTACCTTGAATGTCGCGGCCGGCGACATCGGTCTGGCGACCAACGTGCCGCACTGGCTCGACATGTTTCAGTTCCTCGCCGGCCGCGCGGCGGTGACGCAGGTCGGCATAACCCTGAGCAAGCCGCCTTACGCGAGCAAACGCGGCGGCGGCCTCCTGGAGATCGCCGGCGCGGCTTCGGCAAGCGCTGCCAATGGCGCGACGTTTACGATGTCATTCGATGGGCCGGCGCGCTCGCCGGTCATCACTCTTTCTGCCGGCGGTAAACATCTGACGGTGGATGAAGAAACGACGTCTATCAGCGGCGACCTTCTCGACGGCGAACTTATCCTCCAGGTGCCGATGGTAAGCCGGACCACGGCGCTGGCCGTGCCGCAGATCATGGCGGGCAAAACCGTTCTGCCGACTCTTGCCGAGACCGCCGAGGCGAACCGCCTGCTGCTTCGGGCGATGGGGGCGGCGATGTTCGGCGCCTATGCGGACGATCGGGAAGTGCCGGTGACATGATCAATTCAAAGATGAAGATTCTCCTGATCGGCGCCGGCGAGATTGCCCACGAATATGTTCGCGCGTTCGTCGCCCTGGGCGTGAAGGATATTCACGTCATGTCGCGGACCGCGGCCTCCGCTGAGGCCTTCTGCAAGACATGGGACCTGACGCCGGCGCCGGCGCACGGGCGAGGCTACATCGCCGCTCATGCAGCGTCTTACGATGGCGTGGTGATCGCCAGCCCGGTGGAAACGCTGTTGCCTTACTTGAACGATCTTGCCGAGGCCGGCGCCAAGCGCATCCTGGTGGAAAAGCCGGTCGCCTTGCGCGCGCAGGAGCTCGACGCCTTCCTGGCCAGGTATCCGGACGCGCCGGTGATGGTGGCGTTGAACCGGTTGTTCTTTCCGTCGGTCGAGGCTTTGCGCCAGCACTTGCGGACGGAGCCGGTCCGCTCCGCCGAGTTCAGCTTTACCGAGTGGGTGCACCGCATCCAGCCGGAGAAATACAGCCCCGAGGTTCTGGCCCGGTGGGGCGCGGCGAACTGCGTTCATGTGATTGCTACAGCGTTCGATCTGACCGGCGCACCGCGCAAGCTGGCCGTGCAGGTCGGCGGCGGCTCGGATATTGCCTGGCATCCGGCCGGATCGAATTTCGCCGGCAGCGGCGTGACGGAGACAAATGCACTGTTCTCTTACGCCGCCGACTGGATGAGCGCCGGACGCTGGTCGCTGACGATCCGCACCGCGCGTGGCAGTTACCAACTGGAGCCGATGGAACAACTGACCTTCTGTCCGAAAGGAAGTGTCACGCGCGAGGTCCTGGTGCCCAACTGGGCCGGGCCGACCAAATGCGGTTTCGTCGAGATGCTGACGCACTGGATGTCCACACCGGCGGCGGACCCGCGCTTTGGCCTCGCGCGCTTGCGCCAGCATCTGGCCGCCGTCGGTGCGATTCTTTACAGCGAGGCGCTTTGAACCGGCCTGCGCTCAAGCCAGCGGATATACTCGACGATAGCAATGGCAGCTTCGGGTATTATCAACTGCTGCCCAGCGACAGACCGTTGCTCGGCGCCGATTGGCCGAGCCTCGATCTGAAGGATCTGGGCGGCCGGCTCGACGGCGTGACGTTTGGTTCTCTCGTCGAGGAGGACATAGATCCGCTGTCGCTGGCGTTGCTGGCGCTTGGCGAGAACAGCCTGCCTCCTGGTATCGATTGGCATGGCATCGCTACCCAGCTTTCGTTGCTCTATGCGTTTCATCTGAAGCCGGGCGGCGAGCGCCGCGCGCGCATGCGAGCCGCCCGCGCCAATTTCTATCTTCGGGATCGGATCGACGCCGAGGCGCCCGAGTGTCCCGATCTCATCGACGAACGACGGTTTCCGCAGCCTTTCGTCTGGGATTGGTTGCCGTTACCGGAGGGCGAACTCGTCGCGGATAGTTCGGAACTCAATGTCAGTTATCGTGGCCGCGATGGCGCCGCGGCGTCGGCCCGCATGGGGCTGCCGACGCAGATCGATAGCCTGGGCAGCGGCCGTTATTCGCTGTCGTCCTGCTACAGCGACGGCTGGTATGAGTGGACAGGGCCAGACTGCCACGAATTCCACGGCCATCCGCGCCCGGTCGTGCTGGTGTTTGCCGTGCACGGCGGCGTGCATTTTCTGGATCGCGATGGAGCTATCTATCGCGCCGGAACCGGCGAGAAAGTTGCCCGTATTGGGGTCGAAGCGGTCTGGCGCGCGCGTCTGGTCGGCACGAACATCTATATTTCCGACTGGGGCGATCCCCGGGTTCTCACTGTTGTCGATACGAACACCTGGAGCTACGACAGGATCGGCACCGGTCCGGTACTTCTGACCAACGACATATGCAAGATCGGCGACCGGTTCTATGTCATCGACAAGATGCAAGGTCGGGTGTTTTCGTTTGATGATGGTTTCAAGCCGCTCGATGCCCGCATGTCATTTGGCAAGGGCCGTGGCGAGCTGTTCGATCCGATCACGCTCAGGGTGCACCAGGGCAATCTCTGCGTTTTGTCCTGGTTGACCGGCGCACTCGCAACCATAAGGCCGTTCTAATGGCGATTCTGCATGTCGTCCATTGTATCGATACCGAAGGGCCGTTGACCGAGACGCTCGCGGCCACCTTCGGCCGGTTGAAATCGGCGTTCGGCATCGATCTGCCGACGAGCCAGGACACGCTTGGCCGGCTGCAGCGCCGCGAAATCGACTTGCAAGGAAGGGAAGACGCGGTCGCGCGTATGCTGGCGCCCGAACTGCTGGCTTATAATTCGTCCTGGAGCGACATTCGCGCCATGCTGGACGACGCTCTGTCGCCGCGCTTCCGAAACCGGATGGTCGACGGCGCCGGCAATGGCTGGGTCTATTCCTGGCACTGCATGGACCACATGAACTATGCGGAAAATCCGCGCTTCAAGGATGTCGGCTACGGCCATGTGTTCCATTTCTATCGGGACATTCTGGCCGAGACGAAAAGTCCCGATGAGATCAACTGGCACTTCCATCCGCGTTCGATCACCGGACATCCGCTGCATGCGGCGACCAGCTTCGTGAATTCCTACGAGTTGCTGACCGGGATTCTGTGCCGGCGCATTCTGGACGATGGCTGGTTTCCGGTGGTCAACCGCCCCGGCTTTCATGCCGAGCGGCCGGATTCGCACAGCTTTCTGGAGCAATGGATTCCGTTCGATTACGCCAACCAGTCGCATGAAGACGAAGACGACCAGCCGGATCTTGCCGGCGGCCGTTTCGGCGACTGGCGGCGGGCGCCGCGAAGCTGGCGCGGCTATCATCCCCATCATGATGAACACCAGCGCGAGGGCAACTGCCGCCGCGTGATCTTCCGCTGCCTGAACGTCGGTACGCGATTGCGGCCGCTGCTGCCGCGGCATGTCCGCGAGGCTTTCACCGAGGCGCGGGATAAAGGCGCGGCAGTGCTTGCCTTTGCCGATCACGACTACCGCGACATTCGTCCCGATGTCGAAGCCGTCCG
The DNA here is from genome assembly GCA_030651965.1 of Pseudolabrys sp. Lineage (GTDB taxonomy): Bacteria > Pseudomonadota > Alphaproteobacteria > Rhizobiales > Xanthobacteraceae > Pseudolabrys. The sequence continues at coordinate 36,371 of JAUSBQ010000267.1, forward strand.
CGCGATGCTCCAGCAGGAGGAGCCGGAATTTCCCGGCGTCGAATTGAGCTTCTCCGGCGCGGAAGCCGCGGCGCGCGATGTGCTTGGCGTAGCGTCCGAGCCGAAACCCGCGCTGTCAATCCGGCGCGAAGGCAATCGCGTGCTGGTCGATCTCACGCGGGGCCAGATTTTCGGCCCGCAGCCCTTCCTCGCCCTGAAGCTTCGCGACGGCCGCTACCGTCACGATAATCTCGATGTGCAACGGCCGGGAGAATCCTGGACGTATGTGCTCGACGACCAGACCGTGCCGGTTGCCGGGGTGCTTGAGGTCGGCGTCGGCTCCGCCGGCCGCCACGGCGGCTTCAGCGTTGCCAAGTTGAGCATCACCGAATGAAGCCATCGATCGTTGCCTTCATCTTTGCGCGCGGCGGCTCGAAAGGCCTGCCGCGCAAGAATCTGCGGCTGCTCGCCGGCAAGCCGCTGATCGTCCATGCGATCGAGATCGGACGGGCGCTGGCGCGGGTCAGCAAGGTTATCGTGTCGACCGACGACGCCGAAATCGCCGCGGTCGCCGAACGCGCCGGCGCGTTGGTGCCGTTTATGCGGCCGGCCGAACTCGCGAGCGACGCAGCGCCGGAATGGCTGGCCTGGCAACATGCCATTCGGCAAACGCGCGCCTTGGGCGATGCCGTCGATGTTTTTGTCAGCCTGCCGCCGACGTCGCCGTTGCGGACGCCGGCGGATGTCGATTGCGCCATCGATCTCAAGCTCCGGTCGGATGCCGATATCGTCATTACCGTGCGCGAGGCCGAGCGCAATCCCTATTTCAACATGGTGCGTGCTGGCGCTGATGGTGCGCTGTCGCTTGCTATCGAAGGCCAGTATCACCGCCGTCAGGATGCGCCGCCGATTTACGACATTACCACTGTCGCCTATGTGGCGAATGCCGACTTCATTCTGTCGGCCAAGCGTATCTTCGACGGCAAGGTGCGAGCAGTCGAAGTGCCGCGCGAACGTGCAATCGATATCGATACCGAGTACGACATGCGCATTGCCGAGGCGACGGCCGGCATGCCGGGGGGCAAGCCGGCGCGCATTGTGAGTGGCTCCAATGAATGAACCGATGAAGCAACGGCAGCGGAGGGCGTTTCAGTCGTGAGCCGATCGATCAAGGAACTGATGAGCCTCACCGGCCGGGCCGCGGTCGTCACCGGCGGTGCCGGTCACGTCGGCCGCGAAATCTGCGACACTTTGGCCGAACTTGGCGCTACCGTCGCCGTCGTCGACCGGCAGGACGCCAAGGCCTGCGCCGAGCGGGTGGCGAAAGCCTTCAAGGTCGAGACGCTGGCGCTCGACGTCGACCTTTCGGACGAGACCGCGACGCGCGCTGTTGCCGCTCAGGTGCAGGCCCGGTTCGGCCGCTGCGACATTCTCGTGAATAACGCGGCCTTCGTCGGCACCAGCAACCTGACCGGTTGGGCGGTCCCGTTCGCCGAACAGTCGGTGGCGACGTGGCGGCAGGCGATTGAAGTCAATCTCACCGCGGCGTTCGTGCTGAGCCAGGCCTTGGCACCGCTGCTTTCCGCGCAGGCCGGCAGCATTATCAACATCGCGTCGATCTACGGAAACCTCGGGCCGGACTGGCGGCGCTACGAGGGCACCGCTTTGGGCAACCCGGCGGCTTACGCGGCCAGCAAAGGCGGCCTGATCCAATTGACCCGTTGGCTGGCGACGACTCTGGCGCCGCGCATCCGTGTCAATGCAATTTCGCCCGGCGGCATCGAGCGCGGTCAGCCCAAGGCCTTCGCCGATCAGTATGTCGCGCAGACGCCGATGCAGCGCATGGCACGCGAGGAGGACCTCAAGGGTGCCATTGCATTTCTCGCCAGCGACGCCTCGGCTTACATGACCGGGCAGAACATTATGGTCGACGGCGGCTATTCCGCGTGGTGATCGCGACGATCAGGGCGTCACGGTAGGCGATCATGCGAATCGGCCTCTTCATCCCCACCTGGCGGCGCGATTACGACCGCGTGCAATCGGCGATCTGGATTCGCGCCTTGCAGATGGCCGAGCCGCTGCGTGCGCTCGGCCACGACGTCTCGGTGAACAATCCGTTGCGACGCTACGACGTTGCGATCTATCACCGCGGCATGTTGCGCCGCTCGGTCAAGGTCGTGCGTATGCTCCGGCATATTGCCGACCGCGTCTATTGGGACACCTGTGTCGACTATTTCGAGCGGCATGAAGCGGCCGACGACGAGCACGTCGAATCGTCACGTACCATTGCCGGCATCGTCGATGGCGTCTGCGTGCCGACCGCGGGCATCGCGGAAAGCGCACGGCGTTACAACGACAACGTGTTCCTCATGCCGGACCCGGTCGATTTGCAGCATTTCGCGGCGATCAAGCCGGCCATCAATTGGGAGAACCCGGTGTTCGGCTGGTCCGGCGTGTCGGTCAAGGCGCCGCCGCTCGAGGCCTATGCCGATCTGCTCGACAGCCACACCCGGATCATCGCCGAAAAGCCGCCAGAGCTTTCGTTCCGCTACGAATTCGAGCGCTGGCATCACGCCAGCTTTCCCGATGCGCTGCGCCGCTGCGACATCGCCTTCCTGCCGCGCACGCTGGAATCGACCTATACGATCAACAACAGCAGCTTCAAGGCCCTCGTTTTCGCTGTGCTCGGCATGCCGATCATCGCCAACCGCCTGCCGTCCTATCAGGTGATGGCGCAGCATTATGACGGCATCGTTTTTCTTGAGGATTTCGGCGGCGACCCCCGCGCGGCGCTCGCCGCGGTGCGGCAGCGAAGCCTCGATCCGGCGCGGGTGCGGCAGGTCTATGACCGCTTCGGCTGGGCCGAAAAGCTGACGGACTGGTGCCGTGGCTGAGCCGATCAAGGTCCATATTCTGTACCCATTTCGCGCCGGGCCCTGGGGCGGTTCGAACCAGTTGCTGCGAACGCTGCGCGTCGAGATGGAGGCGGCGGGCGTCTGGGCAAATGCGCCGAATGAAGCCGATGTCATCTTGTTCGACAGCTTCAATGCCGCCGCCGACGTCATTGCCTGGAAGCGCCGCCTGCCGGATATGCCCTTCGTCCATCGTATCGACGGGCCGATCTCGCTCTATCGCGGCAATGACCGGCATATAGACCACCTCATCTACGCCTTTTCCGATCTCGTCGCTGACGGCGTGATTTTTCAGAGTTGCTACAGCGAGGCGGCGAACCTTGCGCTCGGCATGGCGCGCCCGAAGCAGTCCGCCGTCATTCTGAATGCGCCCGGCAAGGATTTCGCGCGCGGTCAGCGCGCCGAAGCCGCCGACAATCGCATCCGTCTTGTCGCGTCGAGCTGGTCGGCCAACTGGAACAAGGGCTTCGATATCTATCGGCACCTCGACGATAATCTCGACTTCAGCCGTTATCGGATGACCTTCATCGGCAACAGCCCGATTTCCTTCCGGAATATCCAGCAGTTGCCGCCGCAGGACAGTCTGGGTCTGGCGGCGTTGCTGCGCAGCCATGACATCTACGTCATGGCGAGCCGCAACGAATGCTGTTCGAATGCGCTTGCCGAGGCGCTCGCATGCGGCCTGCCGTCGGTGACGCTGGAAAGTGGCGGCAACGCCGAAGTGATGGGTGAGGGCGGCACGCTTTTCCAAAGCACCGACGATGTGCTGTCGTCCGTCGATCGCGTTGCCATGAAGCTCGAGCAGTATCGCCTTTCGCTGCCGGCACGAACGATGGCGGACCTGACGCGCGACTATCTCGCATTCTGTTCGCATGTGCGTCAGGTGACCCCGCGGCCGAAGCAGCTTTCGCGAAGCGGAGCCTTGAAGCTGAGGACGTTGCTGCTGACGATGCGCGCGCGCTCCAAGCTGGATGGCGCGCGCCGGCGCTTGTTGCCGCTCGTCACGCGCAGCGACAGCGCCCAACTGACCGAATCCATTCTCAAGACAATTGCCCGCAAAGCCTACCGGCTGGCGCGCGGCACGCAGGCCGCGATCAACTGTCTGTTGCCCCGTCGCGCGGGCCTCGCCGTGCATTATGGCGGCGCCCGTGTCGGCGATGTCGGCGGACCTCTGGTCAAGGTCAAGCGGCTGTCCGAGCATTTCCCGGATCACCCGCTCGGCTTCAATCTGGTCTATCTGCTCAGCAACGCGCCCTATCTGCCGGCGCCGGCGCTGCGCCTTCTCAAGGCGCGCGGCATTCCGATCGTGGTCAATCAGAACGGCGTGTTCTATCCCGGCTGGTATGCCGGCGACTGGAAGACACCAAACCGGATCATGGGCGAGGCATTTCACGCAGCCGACGGGG
>JAUSBQ010000058.1 GCA_030651965.1 Pseudolabrys sp.
GCCAGATCGCGCAGCTGCCGTTCATCGTCGGTCAATTGAAAGGCGGAAGGCGAGATCGGGATACCGGCGGTATTGTCGCGGCCGATCCAATCGTGAATGTCGTCGCGGACCAGCGTGCGGTTGAGTTCGCCGAAGTCCCCATCCATGCCGCAGCCGGCGAGGACCGTCAGCGCGGCGAGCGTGAGCAAGGACCGGCGCAACGTGCGCGGGATCGACGTCACCTGTCGTGAAATCCGCATCGTGTGCTTTGCGCCGAAGCCGGTTCAGCGCGCCAGACGGCGGCGGCGCTTGCGACTCGGGCTGTTGCCCGCGTCCGGCTCCGAACCGTTGGTTCCGTCCGGCCCGCGATCGATGCGGATGACGGGGAGAATGATGACAGTCGCCGGCTCGGAATTGGCGTCAACATATCTGCCGCCACGGCTGTAGCTGCCTTCTTCTGGAAATTGGATGACTTCGCCCATTGCAGTCCCCTATTCCGTTCCGGCACAAAACCGCACTTGTTACTGCATGACCTCTTTACTGAAACCAGTTCCCCACTCAACGGGGTCATGCACACGGACGCCGGATCGGCACCTTCGATTAAGGGGGCGCAAGGTTAACGCTCTGTTAAATCCAGGCGATTGACCCCATTAATATCGGCCTCAAGGCCGAACGTCCGCCTGTTGGCAACTTGATTAAAGTCCAATATGAACGAAGGCTCGACACTCAGAACCCTTGGGCCCCAAAATGCTGCCCGTCGTTTCGCAGAATGCGATCGTCCCAACCGATCTTCCAGTTGCGCTGCGTGAGGCTTCGGGCGTTGCCGGCAATGTGTCCGAGTTCGAGCTGCAAGTCATCAGCCGCGTGGTCAAGCACCTTGACCCCCAATGCATTTTCGAGATCGGGACTTTTGACGGCCGCACCACGCTCAACATGGCCGCGCACTGCGGCGCCAAGGCGCGGGTTCTGACCCTTGATCTGCCGCACGATAATGCCCCGGTGGGGGCCTTGCACGCGGAATCGGGCGATCGTCAATTTATTGAATTGAAGGCCGTTCGCGAACGACGTCGCTTCCTCGGAACCGACGTCGAAAGCAGGATCACCCAGTTGTTCGGCGATTCCGCGACGTTCGATTTCAGCCCCTACCGCAACGCGGTCGACCTGGTGTTCGTCGACGGTGCGCACTCCTACGAATACGTCGTGAATGATTCGAACATCGCTCTCGATCTGGCCCGGCCCGGCGCCGTCATTCTCTGGCACGACTATGTCGGTTACGGCCCGGCGGCATGGCCGGGGCTCGTTCAAGCGCTGCATGAGCTTTCAGCCGACCCACGTTTCCGCGGGATGCAGCACATCGCGGGAACCGCGATCGTCTTTCTCCGCAAGCCTCCGCTCCCTAAGCCCGACGCGCAGGTCTCGCCGCGCTCGCCGGACAGCACGCAGCCTGAATGGCTGATCGCGGATTTGCGAATAGAACTTGATGATCGATCCTTCTCCGGCCAGGCGATTACCGGCACGATCGAAGCCAGAAATATCGGCGCGGCATCGTGGCTGCCGTCAGATGCGGCAATCGGGCCGGTGCGGATCGGGACACGGCTTTTCGATCGAAGGACAGGGCAATGGCACATGAGCTATTCGCGCTCGCCTTTGACCTTCGATGTGATCCATCCCGGACAAACGGCGATCAGCCGGTTTTGCGTGCCCTCGCCGTTGCCGGGCGAATATTTTCTTGACTTCGATCTGGTGGCCGAACATGTGGCATGGTTCAGCAGAAACGGATCGCGCTGCGCCTCGGTGCCGCTGCATATTGCCAATCCGGTTTGATCCCGCGCAGCTCTGTTCAAGAGTCCAGGTTAGGATTTCGTTAACCCTCTGCTAACGCGCCGGCACTAAAGTGATTGCCTGGAATGTTTTAGCGTTGGTGTCACGATGAAGTCCCCTGCGTACGCTCCTCTTGACGGTCTGGTCGATCTGGCATGCCGCGATGGCGTCGACGTCCGGCCGACGCTGCTGCGGGTCCTGACCGACCTCTACGTGCAAAAGCCGACGCATAGCGCCGACGAAGTCACGCAATACGTCGAACTGGCCCTTGGCCTCATCGACACGGTCGACGAGACAACCCGCGCCGCCGTGGCCGCTAGCCTGTCGGGCTATGCCGCCGCACCGGCCGCCGTAATGGCCAGGCTCGGCCTGACCGCTCCTGCTTCCGCCACCGTCTTTGTTGGGCTGCCTGAGGTGGACTATGCCGCCGACGCGCCCGAGGCGGTGGACACCATTCCCGACAGCCTGGTCGATGTGTTTTTCTCGTCCGGAGCCGAAGACCGCCGCCTGATCCTGCTCTATCTCGACGCCGCCGCCCCGGCCTCGGCGCGCCTGTCGCCGGCGGCGTCCGGCGATGTCATCAAGCAGATCGAGCACGCGGCGCTCCAGCGCAACACCAAAGGTTTCGCGCGCGCGCTGGCGCGGGCGCTTGGCATTCCGCGCGGCCTCGCCGAGCGGGTGGCGGGCGATGCATCCGGTGAGCCCATCGTGGTCGCGGCCAAGGCGCTCGGCATGAAGGCGGCGGTGCTGCAGCGGATTCTTCTGTTCGTGAACCCGGCGGTCGGCCAGTCGGTGCAACGGGTCTACGATCTCGCCGATCTGTTCGACGAGATGACCCGCGAAGCGGCCGAGCGCATGCTGACGATCTGGCGCGACAGCGGTGTCGTCGCCGCGCCGGTTCACCAGCCGGTTTATGGCGAAGACGGCAGCCGCGATGGACGGACGGCGCATCGGGATGTAGGTGATGGTGTCGATACGCCGGCGCGGGTTAAATCGGCGGGCTGAACGGCGTCAGGCCACCACCCGGTCGAGGAAATGCCGGCCGGCTTTGTCTTCGACCTCGAGTATCCAGATGTCCGGATCGAAGCCGGTTTCGCGCTTCAGCCGCGCCTCGATATCGGCGGTCGGTACCGGACCTTGCCGTCCGAGAACGACCGTGAATATGCGGTCGGTCGGCTGCGCCTCGTCGAACACCGCCTGCGGCGCCGGGCCGTACAGCGTGCCGGTGCCATCGAGACGGTCGATGATGATGAACACGGCCCCCGCCTCCTCGGCCCCCCGCCTCCCCACGACCGCGAAGGCGCCTTCGACCTGGCAGCGGCGGATATAGGCCGCGGTCCATATGCCTGATTTCAATCGCATCGCCATCGATATCATAGACCGACGGCGCGCCGCTATTACTCCAACGGCCGGCCGGTCATGGCGGCGAGCTCACGCACGAAGCGATCGGAGAGCTGCCCGGTGACAGGCAACTTGTGGTCGCGCTCGAACTTCTCGATGGCCGTGCGCGTCTCCGGGTCATAGGCGCCGGTCGGCTTGATCTGGCCGTAGCCAAAATCCGACAGCGCGCGCTGGATTGCCAGGACACGCCGGGACGGCGCGATCAGCTCCGCGATCGGATCGTTGCGGACAGGTGCGACCGCGGCCGCGGAGATCGCCTTCGGCTTGGCCGACTGCAAGGTGCGCAGCAGATCCTCGCTGGCTTCCGGATTCATGCGCAACCCCGTCGACTGCAGGAAGTCGCGCGCGCCCGCATCGGTCTTGGCGCCCCAGACGCCATCGGCGATGCCGTCATAGAAGCCGCGCCGCGTCAGTTCGCGCTGGATTTCGGCGATCAATTGCACCCGATTGCGGACCGGAGCATCCACTGCGGGGCTGGCCGGCTGCGCCGGCGCTGTGACGCGCGGGCGTACCACAACTTGCGCCGGCGCCACCGCCTGCCGTGTTGCGAAAATCGGCGCCGGGTGCGGTCCGGTTTGCAAGAACAGCGCATTGGCGAAAACCGCGATGACAGCGGCGGTCGCCATCACGAGGCCGACGAATTCACGCGGATAGCGGCCGATGAGCGAGCCGATGCCGCCCGCGCTTTCCTCGATTGCAATGGCCGCAGCCTGGCTTGGTCGCTTACGCACTTTTCTTCACCAGCACATTGGCGGCGGCAACGAACTCGCCGGCCCGCTCAGTTACGAGTCTAATGGGATCGGCGACAGGCCTGCCGCCTTCGCAGTCGATCGGAAGGCGAATCGTGACCCGCGTGCCCTCGCCGAGGCGGCTGCGGATGTCGATATCGCCGCCATGCAGCTTGACCAGCCCCTTGACGATGGACAGGCCAAGGCCGGAGCCATCATGCCGCCGGTCGTAATTGGCGCGCGCCTGGAAGAAGGCTTCGCCCAGACGCGGCAGATCGGCCTCGCCAATGCCGACGCCGGTGTCTTCGACAGCGACCGCGAGCCTGGCGCCTTCGCATTGGACGCTGACGGTGATACGGCCGCCGCGCGGCGTGAACTTGATGGCGTTGGAAATGAGATTGATCAGGATTTGATTGAAGGCCCGGCGATCGCCGACGATTTCAGGCAATTCCGGCGCAATCCAAGTCTTGATCTCGACGCCGGCGTCGCGCGCCTTGAGCGCCAGGAGGTCGCAGCAACTGACCGTGGCCGGGGCCGGTGCGAATGGCTCCGGTGTAATCTCGAAATTCCCGGTTTCCATCTTCGACATATCGAGAATGCCGTTGACGACCGACAGCAGATGATGGCCGGATTCGTTGATCAGCCGGGCGTATTCAAGCCGGCGCGCCGGTTGCACCACGAGTCCGTCATTGGTGAGCATCTCTGAAAAGCCGATGATCGCGTTGAGCGGTGTGCGCAATTCGTGGCTCATCGTCGCCAGGAACCGGCTCTTGGAAGCACTGGCACGCTCCTGTTCGGCGCGCGCGATCTCGATCGCCTGCTCGGTGACCTTGCGTTCACTCACATCGCGCAGCACGGCGACCACTTCGCCCGCGCCGGCCTTCGACTTGTCGGCGGTCTGATCGAGCGGCCGGCAACGCATTTCGATCCAGACGAAGCGGCCGGCATGATGGTTGGCATCGGCCTCGCGGCGAATGCGGAATTCCACCGAACGGGCCTCGCCCTGCGCGGCGGCGTCGGCCAGCGCGGTCAGAAACGCCGGACGATCGGCAACATGGACACGATCGAACATGCCGTGGCCGGACAATTCGTTGACGCCGACGCCGAACATTGATTCGGCCGCCGGTGACACGAACAGCACCGCGCCGTTGCGACCGTGACGGGTGATGACATCGGTCATATTGCGCGCCAGCAGCCGGTAGCGGTCTTCTTCCGCGTAGAGAAGCCAGGAACTAGTGCGGGCTAGCGTCTCGGCGCCGAGCGCCAGGCCGGTGGCATAAAGCGCAGCCGAGACAATGCCAAGCGCGGCCAGCGCGCCATGTTCGTTCGCGGCCGTGGCCGCCGGCGGCAATAGATCTGCAGCGCTCCTAACCAGCAACAGACCGGCGGCGACCAGCGCGAAGGTCGAGGCCAGAGCTACGACGCGGCGCGACGCCGACAGCGCGGCTTCCAGGGGCACGACGACCAGCCAGGTCGCGGCAAACGAACCGATTCCGCCATTGCACAGAGCAACCGCGGTCACCAGTCCGGTGAGCGACAGCGATGACAGAATGTGCGCACTCTCATAACGGCCTGTGCGCGACAGGAAATAGGCAATCAGGATCGGCGCCACCAGCCAGCCGAATACGCCGACTTCGAGCATGCTCGGTACGCCGCGGAAGGCGATATAGACCGGAAAGGTCGCGAGCGCGGCAAGGCCGCCGACCAGCCGCGGCGCAATGAAGGCGCGGTGCCGCGCAGCGGTCAGCGCATCCTGCTGCGCCGCCGGATGCACTAACGCGTCGACATAGTTCCACACTGGTGTGAGGAAACTCACGGTCCCTGTCTCACGCCTTTACAGACGCGCCCCTTTTTCTCGCGCAAACACTAAGACAGAGCCGCTTAAGCGAAAGCTAAAGCCGGGCGTTTCAAGACGCCACGCTGGCGCGCCGTAGCGTTTTCAGGCCTATTTGCGCCGCCAAATGCCGGTCATGGTGAAGTAACTCTTTCGATTTCAGAGGCGGCGCGCGCGCGGCGGCGAATTATTACCGTTGCAGTAACCATGCCGCGGGAGCGCTTGGCGCCGCACAGTTCGCGTGCGACAGACGATCGATACAATTTTATTTAAATTTGAATGTCTCGCATTTGATGCAAATTTGCATCGAACTTGCGTCAAAAATGGCCAAAAATTGCGCTTCATTGCCAACGACAGCTTCAGCCCTGTCTGCTAGGTTTTGGGTAAGGCGGCGCAAAAGCCGTCGGGGATAATGGGTAGGGTCATGTTCTTCTTGTTGCGAATGGGGTTTTGGCTGACCGTCGTTTGCGTGCTGCTGCCGAGCGGCGGCGCGAAGACCACGTCACCGGATGCACATATCGATGCGACGCAAGCCGTGTCGCTGGCGAGCGCGGCCATGTCGGATGCACGCGGTTTCTGCGACCGCCAGCCGGATGCCTGCGTCGTCGGCGGCAAGGTCGCCGTCGCGATCGGTCACAAGGCCGAAGCGGGTGCGCGCACGATTTACGAATTCATCAGCACCAGGCTCAACGAAAAGCCGGCGCCGGCCGATACGATCGCCAGAAGCGATACAAAGACCGATACCACCGCCAAGATGGTGCCGGTCTCGGCGACAGGCGCCATCGGCGCTGCATCGAAGGGGACATTGACCCCGGCGGATTTGCAACCGGCCTGGCACGCGCCGGTTCCCTTGCCGCCGCGCCGCGAGGCGCGCGCCAACCGCCCGGCCGCCTGATCAAGCCGGTCTGACGGTTAAAGGGCGCGGGCGGCGAGCCGCCTGCGCCGAAGCTTTTTTGGTCATCGGCGCCTTCCAGCCTATAAGCGTGTGAACCGGCGGCAGATCGCCGCGCAGTCGCACTAGTGGTCCGATTCCGACATTTGCATCCCGCCGCTGCAAGGTCCTGAGCAAATGTCGGAATCTAAGGACCACTAGCAATTATTTGATTCTAGTGGAGCTTTGAATTTGACATTTGATGAGCGACTTGCCGCAAATGGGGTATCAAATGTCAAATTCGCTCCACTAGATGGCGCCCCGACGACCAATGACCCAGATCGACGACATTGTTGAGAATTTCACGCTGCTCGATGAGTGGGACGACCGCTATCGCTACGTCATCGAGCTGGGGCGCGCGCTGCCGCCCATGCCCGGCAGCGCCCATACCGACGCCAACAAGGTGCAGGGCTGCGCCAGCCAGGTCTGGCTCATCAGCCATGTCGACCCGGACGGCGCCAATGGCCCGGTCATGACGTTCGAGGGCGACAGCGACGCCCATATCGTGCGCGGCCTGGTCGCGATCCTGATCGCGCTTTATTCCGGCCGGAACGCGCGCGACATTCTCGCCACCGACGCGCTCGAATTGTTCGACCGCATCGGCCTGCGCGAAAACCTTACGCCGCAGCGCTCGAATGGCCTGCGCTCGATGGTCGAGCGCATCCGTTCCGAGGCCTCCGCGGCGCTTGCCGCCGCGGCGTAGTCATTCGACCGTGAAGCCGGCACCGTCGGCGAGCCAGGTGCGGATCGGCGCGTCGCCGCGGCCTTTTGCCTGCGCCATATAGCCGTAATGGCGGGCCAGGCGGTCGAGGCCAAGCTGCAGGACGACCTTTGCCGAGCGCGCCGGCCAGCCCCGGTCGCGCTCGATATCCTCAAGGCCTTTAAGAAAACAGCACAGGTCGAGCAGCAGGCCGGAAAATTCCGGCCCGACTGCGTCGAGCGCCTGATTGACCCGCTGACGCGAGGCGATCATCGCATCGGTAAAGCTGCCGGCGCGGTTTCCGCCCGCCGCGCGGCCTGACGAAATCGGACTCGACCAGTTCGAGGTCGTGCGCGGCATCATATGCGCCCGGGTGAAATCGGCCCGCAGCCTCTCGCCGGCCTGCAACTGATGCGGCGCCACCATGGCGCGGCCATCGCGGCCACGGCGGCGCGCCAGCCAGGCCAACGGGCTTTCCGCATCATCCATCGTCACCGATTGGGCGCCACCGCCGGTATCGACCACACGCTCGGCCAGAGTCAGATGCTGCGCGCGAAACGGATCAACCTCCGCCCGGGGCTCGGTCGGATGCGCGGATTGCAGTCTCCTGGGTCTTGATTTCATCACCACCTCCATATAGGATTACGAACCCATAGCAGGCGGCGGAATGAATCAAAAGGATTTTTTTCTTAAAAATCACGCGCCAACAGGCGTCTGAAGCGCCCGGCAGGCGTGGACGTCGAAGGCCGGTGCTTATTTGACGCGGCGGCGGCGCTGCTGGCCGAGGCCCATCTTCTTGGCGAGGTTGGAGCGCGCCTCGGCGTAGCTCGGTGCAACCATCGGGTAATCGTTGGGCAGGCCCCATTTGGCGCGATATTCCTCGGGGGTCATGTTGTACTTGGTGCGGAGATGGCGCTTGAGCGACT
>JAUSBQ010000277.1 GCA_030651965.1 Pseudolabrys sp.
GGTAGTAGCACAGCTCGAAATGCAGGAACGGGTGGTGCTCGATTGCGCCCCAGTTGCGGCCATATATCGTGTCGTGACCTAGGAAATTGATGGCGCCGGCGATCCAGCGCCCGGCGCGCCTGGCCATGACGAGAAGTATGCGGTCGCGCATCTTCTCGCCGACGATGGAGAAGAATTCGCGGGTCAGATAAGGCCGGCCCCATTTGCGCGCGCCGGTGTCCATATAGAACGCGAAGAAGGCATCCCAGACGTCCTCGGTCAGATCGGAGCCGGTGAGCCAGCGGACCTCGATGCCGGGCGCCAGCGCTTCCTTGCGTTCGCGGCGGATCGACTTGCGTTTGCGCGAAGCTAGGCGGCCAAGGAAATCCTCGAAGGTCGCATAGCCGGCGTTTTCCCAGTGAAACTGCTGGTCGGTCCGTTGCAGGAAACCGCGCTTGCCGAGGAGGGTCCACTCCGCCTCGGTGAGGAAGGTGACATGCGCCGACGACAGCTCGCTCGCGGTGGTGATCTCGGCGAGTGCATCCGCCAGCGCGCCGCGCACCTGATCGGCGAGCGGGCCGGGGCGGGCGAGCAGGCGCGGGCCGGCGACGGGGGTGAAGGGGACGGCGACCTGGAGCTTTGGATAGTACTGGCCACCGGCATGCTCGAAGGCCTCGGCCCAGCCGTGGTCGAAGACGTATTCGCCTTGCGAGTGGGTCTTCACATAACAGGGCGCCGCCCCGATCAGGGTACCGTCTCCGGCTTCGGCGAGCAGGTGCCGCGGCTGCCAGCCGGTGCGCCCGCCGACGCATTTTCCCTGTTCAAGAGCTAATAGAAAGTCGTGTGAAATAAATGGGTTATTGACATATCCTCGTGTTGATAAGGGCGGGGATAAATTATCCTCATGTATTGGTTTAACAAGCGCCGCTCCGGCGCAGGCATCCCACGCTGGCGCAAGGGTATTGGCGAGCGACGGTTCAATGCGGATGCGGAGTTCGATGTCGGGCATTCAACCTGGATCGGATAAGAGCGGATCGTCCGGGCGATCCTAGCCTAATCCGGTCTGCCGAGCTCACCCGTTCGCGGTGACTGTCCGGTCTTACCAGCAGTGGACGTTTTCGGTGCCGGTCGGGCCGTCCCACGTCTGTTCCATCGTAATACCGCAGCGGGCCGGGATCGGCCGGCAGCCTGCCTTGGTGCACACAATGCGCGGCGCGGCGTAAGGCTGTGGCGCCGTTCGCTTCTGGTGCTTCGATATCCTGTCGGTCGAGGTTGCGTCGTGGCGCGATTGGCTCACGGCAGGGGTCGCAAGGCTGACGACAACCATGGTGGCGAAGGCCGCTGCGATGCATTTTGCCGACATGACGTCCATCCTCCACCGTGTAGCAGCAACCAGCTCAACGGCAGATGATAACGTCAAAGCCTGACGGCATGCCATCCCAGCGCATGCCGGGCGTTGGGTAACAGTTCGGCGGGATACGACCGCAGCCGGCCGCGGTGCAGGCAATCTGTCCGGCTGGCCGGGCCGGGCGCGCCACGCGCTTTTTCGTCGTCTGCTTTTTCACGGTCACGCGCGGGCCCTCGGGATTTTGCTGCGCCACAGTGGACGCCGGTAGCGCCGTCAGGGCGAAGGCCGCGGCAAGTGCGGCGATGGCAAGGGTGCGTAGCTGCATGGGTCCGGTCCGCTTTTCATCGAGGTCGAGGGTAACGGCTGCCGCCGCAACCTTGTTCCGCCGGGCGGCTAAACTATGACGGCCGGAAGCCCTCGAAGATCATCTGGTCGGCGTAGCGCGCGGCGCGCGCGCGGTCGCTCTCGCTGCGCACGGTCCATGTCAGGAGGGGCAGGCCGAAGGCGCGACGGGCAACCAGCGGCACGGCGGCCGGCAGGTCCTTGACCGAATAGGCCAGGAACTGCGGCCGCGATTGCGGAGCGTGCAGCAGGAACGCCAGAGAAAATTTCTCGAAGGCCGACAGCCGGTCCCATTCGTGATGGGTGTAATGCCGCTCGGCGACGATGCCGCGCGGCAAATGCGGTGCGATCTGGCGGATCCTGGCGATCGGCGCGGGGTCGAACGACATCAGCGCCGCCGGGCCGGCATAACCCGCCAGCACCTCGGCGGCGCGGACAGCCAGCCGCATGTCGCCGTCGAAACGGCTCTTGAGTTCGATCACCATCGGGACCCGGCCGGCGACCAGTTCGCATAACGCGGCCAACGTCAAAATGCGGTCGGCGGTCGCCTTGAAGCGCACCGCCTGGATCGCGGCGGCGCTCATGCGCGCGAGAGCTTCGCTCCCCTCGGTCAGCCGGCCGAGCGCATCGTCATGATGCACCATGGCTTCGCCGTCGGCGCTGATCTGGAGGTCGGTTTCGATGGCGAAGCCGCCGGCAATCGCTGCCGCGAAGGCCGAGCCGGTGTTCTCGATCACGCCGGCCGCCGCGTCGTGCAGGCCGCGATGCGCGATCGGACGGGCGGTGAGCCAGGCCAAGTCCGGCATGAAAGGCCCCGGTTGTGGTTTAAGCGACCTCGAACGTGCCTTCGACTTCGACAGCGGCATCGGCCGGCAGCGCCGAGACGCCGACGGTGGAGCGGGCATGGCGGCCACGGTCGCCGAACACGTCGACCATCAGATCGGATGCGCCGTTCATAACCTTCGGCGCGTCGGTGAAGCCCGGCGCCGCGTTGATAAAGCCGCCGAGGCGCACGACGCGGGTGACGTTGTCGAGATCGCCGACGGCGGCCTTGACCTGCGCCAGCAGATTGACCGCGCAGGCGCGCGCCGCCTTCTGGCCGTCCTCGACCGAGACGCCGCCGCCGAGCTGGCCCTTGGCGGCCAACTGGCCGTCGGAACCGAAGCAGAGCTGGCCGGACACGGTGATGAGATTTCCGCTGCGCACGAAGGCGACGTAGTTGGCGATGGGAGTGGCCGGCGTCGGCAGCGTAATGCCGAGGTTAACGAGCGCCTTTTCAACTAAACCAACCATCAAATGTCTCCGGGTGCGGCCACCAGATGAAATAAGTCTTCGTCAAGTCTTGGCCGATTGGCCTGTTATGCGCAAGCGCGGCCGGCCGGGCGGTTGCTGGAAACCTTACCGGCGCTTATCTTGAGCGGACGTCGTCGCCTCGCTCTTGCCC
>JAUSBQ010000287.1 GCA_030651965.1 Pseudolabrys sp.
CAGAAGCCGGAAGGCGGCTCGATCAAGCACGACGTGTCGGTGCCGGTCGCCGCCGTGCCGGATTTCATCGCGGAAGCGAGCGCCGCCGTCATCGCGCTGATCCCGGGCTCGCGGCCGGTGCCGTTCGGCCACGCCGGCGACGGCAATATTCATTTCAACGTCAGCCAGCCGGTCGGCGCCGACACCAAGGCGTTTCTGGCGCGCTGGGCCGAAGTCAACGCGGTGGTCGACAAGATCGTGTTGAAATATCAAGGCTCGATCTCGGCCGAGCACGGCATCGGCAAGCTCAAGCGCGAGTCGCTGGTGAAGGTGAAAGACCCGGTGGCGCTGTCGCTGATGCGCGACTTCAAGAAAATGCTCGATCCGAACGGGATCTTGAACCCGGGCAAGGTGCTTTAGAACAACGCGCCCTGCCCGTCGGCTTTCTTGGTCTTTTCCGGCTTCACGGCCTTGGCGCGCTGAGGGTTACGCACCGGCGCGGGCGCTGCCTCAAGGCTGCCGGTAAACAGATCGAGCAGCTTCGGATTGTCATTGGCGACGCGGTTGACGTCGAGCGACACCGGATAAGCCTTCAGCAGTTCGTCGGGCGCCGGGCGGATCAGAGTTTGCGCCAGCGCCGCATCGACGCTGCTTTCGATTTCGCCCTTGCCGAGCCAGCGATCAAAAGCGTCCGGCGCAACGATCACCGGCATGCGGTCATGCAGCGGCGACAACGTGCGGTTGGCGCTGGTTGTGACGATGGCCGCCGTGTCCAGTTCCTCGCCATTCGGCCCGGTCCAGGTTTCCCACAAACCGGCGAAGGCCAGCGGCGCGCCGGATTTGGCGTGGATATAGAACGGCTGCTTGCGCGGCGCGCCGGCTTTCCATTCGTAGAACCCATCGGCCGGAATCAGGCAGCGCCGCCGCTTCATCGCGGCGCGGAAGGCCGGTTTGTCGGCAACGCCCTCGCCGCGCGCATTGATGATGAGCGAAAACGCCTTCGGGTCCTTGACCCAGGACGGCAGCAGCCCCCAGCGCACCAGCGCGAATTGGCGCTTGCCATCCATCAAGCGGACGATGGCGATCGGTTGCGTCGGCGCAATGTTATAGCGAGACGGGAAATTCGGCTGCTCGCCATAGCCGAACAGGGCCCGGATCGCTTCAGGGGCGGATGTCAGCGTATAGCGCCCACACATATGCAAAATTCCAGATACAGCGCGCGTTTAAGGGCGCTTTAACTCCCCACAATATAACACAGGCGACCGGTGGAATTCGGGGTGGGGGCCCCTTTCATGCAATATCAGGATTGCGCCATCGAGGTGCAAGCGGACGAGATGGAGGCGGCGGCGCAGGCCGGCCTCGCGGATCTGTTCGCGCCCAAACTGGCCGGCGCCAACATCAACCCTCAGACCGGCCTCGCCACCGACTACCTCAACCATTTCAACGAAGCGATCATGCTGCTGGAAATGGTCGGCAGTTGCCCGGAGTGCCTCACCGATTTTAGCCGCTGGCAACCGATGAGCTACCGTGAGCACTTCATCGAGTCGCATTTCAAGGGCCGCGATCTGGCCATTGCCGCCTATGCCGGCGCCGATCCGGCGGCGCGCGCCTGCCTCGACTATCTCGCCACCACGATGACCACGGTGATCGAAACGACCCGCGTCAGCATTGCCGGCCTGCCGGCGCCCGCCGCCAGCGAACTGGCCGGGCGCGCCGCCGCCTGGCTCAAGCCCCTGGTCGCGCGCGCCGGCGCGGTGATCAATGGCGAGATCGACCTCAGCCAGATCGACGCGCCGCAGACCATCGCCGACCGCCTGATGCGGCGGGCCTGACGAGCGCAGTGCGCGACCTGATCTCGCGGAAGTGCTAGGCAAGGCTTAACCCCAGCCGGAACTCAAGCAGCCGATGGCCGATCCGCGTATTTACCCGCAGCGCCCGTTTCTCGCGGTCAGCGCCGCCATCATGCGCGACGGCAAGGTGCTGGCGGTGCGCCGCGCCCGCAAGCCGGCGCTCAACCTCTACACCATGCCGGGCGGCGTGGTCGAAACCGGCGAGACCTTGTTCGAGGCGGTGACGCGCGAGGTGCACGAGGAGACTGCGCTGACGATCGAACCGGTTGCGCTCGCCGGTCACCGCGAAGCGATCCAGCGTGACGCGCAAGGCAAGGTCGAGCGCCATTTCATCATCCTGTGTTTTGCCGCGCGCTGGCTGTCGGGCGAGGTCGTGCTCAACGAAGAGCTCGACGACGCCCGCTGGCTCACTCTGCCGGAGCTTGACGGCCTGCGAACCACCGACGGCCTGACCGAGATCGTCGCCGCCGCGGCCGGACAACTCGGGGTTAAGGTTTAGGCGGTTGCCTTGCGCAAGAGCTTGCCGTGCGCAAGAGCTTGCCTTGCGAATGCCGCGGTGCCGGCGCATATCAGCGGGCAAAAGTGGAAACCGACGTTTTGCGAAAACTGCTCGCCAAAAGACTGGCCCTTGGCCTGGTGCTGCTCTGCGTGGCGCTGCCCGCCGGCGCGTTGGCGCAGACGGCCGCGCCGGCGCCCGGCCCGGTCCCGCCGCAGGACAATGCGTCAGCGCCCTATGACGGCGAATTGCAGCGGCTCGCCGAAATCCTCGGCTCGCTGCAATATCTGCGGACCATCTGCGGCGCCAAGGAAGGCCAGAAATGGCGTGCCGAAATGCAGGCGCTGATCGACGCCGAAGCGCCCAGCGGCGAGCGCCGCCGCCGGATCGTCGCCCGCTTCAACAGTGGTTACCGCGGTTTCGAGCAGACCTACCGGACCTGCACGCCGGCCGCCGACCTCGCAATCCGCCGTTATCTCGACGAGGGCGCCAAAATCGCCCGTGAAATCACGGCGAGATACGCAAACTAGCCGCCCCAAACCGGCCTCAGCCGGTTCCAGTTCGGCGGCCTTTTAACTGTCCGCATTTACACACAGCGATTAACCTTTCCTTTATGTCTGGGCTATTTCGCCCTAGCCCCCATGCTAACGTCGCCTTCGGAATCTGGGACTGGCGGTCATCTCGGCCACAGGGGCCAAGGTGCTGGGGCGAAGGTGATAATGACCACGACGGGGCGATCCACACATACGCGCGAGCCGGTGCCGGACCACGAGCAGAAGCGCGTGGCGCTGGGCTACCTGCACGAAGCCTGGGCCGAAGCGCGTCTCGACGGCATCGACGGCGATTGCCTGGCGCAAGCCTGCCTGTTCGCCGCTTTGGCCGAGTTCGTGACCACCTATGGCGAAGAAGCGGCTGCGACCTTCACCGAGGGCCTCGCCGCCCGCATCCGCAACGGCGAATTCTCCGTCGACCAGCAGCGGCAATAAAACGGCGGGCTATCTCGTCGCGCGCAGCCCGTAATAGCGCTCCAGCACACTATCGATATCGGCCGGATAGAACGGCTTCTTCAGGAAGGCCAGCGCGCCGGCCGCGTGCGCGCGATCGGCGATCGCATTGTCGAGGGTGGATGTCATCATCACCACCGCGACGTCCGGCGTTTCGCGTTTGATTTCCGACAGCGTTTCGAGGCCGTTGAAGCCGGGCATATTGTAGTCGAGAAACACCAGGCCGAAATTGCCGCTGCGCAATTGTTCGAGCGCGGTGAAGCCTTCCGAGGCCTCATGCATGTCGAGGGCGAAACGGCTGCCCGACAGGATCTTGCGCACGATGCTGCGCATGGTGCCGGAGTCGTCGACGATCAGCACCCGCGTCGGCATCGTAGCGCGCACGCAAATCTCGATCAGCCGGCCGGCATCGTCCTTGCTCGACGGCTTGCCGATCATGCCATCGACGCCGTCGGGGCGGACGCCGCCAAAAGGTCCCGCCACGAAGATCAAAGGCCGGGGCTTGCGCGACCGCGCCGCCGCGATCACGGCGGCCATCTCCGGCGCGGGCAGATCATTGTCGATCAGGCAGATGTCGGCGCCGCCATTGGCCAGTTGGGCCGCGCCCGACGACGCTTTGTGCATGGAAAGTTCGACCGGCAACGAGGTCAAGCCGGCGCCCTGGCGCCACAGATCGAGATCGGCCGGAGCGGCCGAGATCGCAATCATCCTGAGCGAAACGAGATCGCCGCTCATCCTAGCCCTGCCCCTCAGCGTCCCTTCGCTATGAGTGTCGTCGAAGGGTGCACTATTACCGTTGATAAATGGTCGTACCGCCGCTGTAATGCAATCTACAGAACACGTTTTATGTAAAAGCTTGGGGAAAACTCGGCAAGAAATTCATGCTCGTTATGTGTCATTCCCGACCTAGAGTTCCTCATCCTTCAGGCGCCGAGCGTTTCCAGAAACCGCACGCACTCGCCTTGCGCCGCCGTGACGACTGCACCATCCCACATGACTTTCCGCCCGCGGATCACTGTTCCGACCGGCCAACCCGTTACAGAGATACCATCGTAAGGCGACCAGCCCGCGCGCGACGCGATCCAACCATTGGTGATGGTCTCGCGGCGCTTCATATCGACCACGGTGACGTCGGCGTCGTAGCCCGCGGCAATCCGTCCTTTGGCGGCGATGCCGAACACGCGCGCAGGTCCCGCGCTGGTGAGATCGACAAAGCGCTGCAACGTCAGTTGCCCGGCATTGACGTGGTCGAGCATCAGCGGGACCAAAGTCTGCACGCCGGTCATGCCGGAATGCGTCTTCGGATAGGCGAGCGACTTTTCTTCGAGCGTATGCGGCGAGTGATCGGAACCGATATTGTCGATGACGCCGCGCGCGATGCCGTTCCACAGGCCGGCGCGATGGCCGGCGTCACGGATCGGCGGATTAAGCTGCGCCAGGGTGCCGAGTTTTTCGTAACAGTCGGGCGCGGCGAGCGTCAGATGCGCCGGCGTCGCCTCGGCGGTGGCGACATCCTTGTGACCGGCGAGGAACTCCGCCTCTTCCTTCGACGTGACATGCAGAACGTGAACGCGCTTGCCGGTTTCATGCGCCAGCTTGATCAGGCGCTGCGTGCAGATCAACGCCGCCTGCGCGTCGCGCCAGATCGGATGCGAGCGCGGATCGCCCTCGACGCGCAGGTTCATGCGCTCGCGCAGTCGGTTCTCGTCCTCGGAATGGAACGCGGCGCGGCGGTTGATCGCCTTGAGCACGGCGCGCACGCCGTCGTCGTCGTCGATCAGCAGCGTTCCGGTCGAGGACCCCATGAACACCTTGACCGCGCAAGCGCCCGGCAGCCGCTCCAACTCGCCAAGATCGTGCGTGTTCTCGCGCGTCGCGCCGACGTAAAAAGCGAAGTCGCAATGCATGCGGTGATGCGCGCGGGCGACCTTGTCGGCAAGCGCGGCGGCATCGGTGGTCGGCGGGATGGTGTTCGGCATTTCGAACACCGCGGTGACGCCGCCCAGTACGGCGCCGCGCGAGCCGCTTTCCAGATCTTCCTTATGCGTCAGTCCCGGCTCGCGGAAATGCACATGCGTATCCATGACGCCGGGCAAGAGGTGCAGGCCCCGGCAGTCCACCACCTCGCCGGCCGAGGCCAGCGACAGGTCGCCAAGCCCGGCGAAGCGGCCGTCGCGAATACCGATATCGCGCAGGCCCTCGCCATCGTGATTGACCACGGTGCCGCCCTTGAGGATGAGGTCGTAGGTTTCGGCCATTTGGAGCCGCTCCAGACGGGCTTGAGGCTTTGGGGCTTTGGGGCTTTGGGGCTTGCCGGACAGCGCTTACGTTTCGGCGTGACTTCTGGCAAGACATTGCGGGGCCATTTTGGGCCCCGTTAGAGAAAAAAAATATGCAGGCAGCGCTGCTTCCCGAACGAGGCGTGATCAAGGTCGCCGGCGACGACGCCCGGCACTTCCTCAATGGGCTGGCCACCACCGATATCGGCAAGGTAGGCCCCGGCCGGCCGCGCTTCGGCGCACTGCTGACGCCGCAGGGCAAGATCATCGTCGATTTCATTATCGCCGAAGCCCTGCCCGACGACGGCAGCGGCTTCTTCCTCGATTGCCCGGCAGCGCTGGCGCCGACTTTGCTCGACAAGCTGACCTTCTACCGGCTGCGCGCCAAGGTCACGATCGAGGACCTGTCCGACCGGCTCGGCGTCATGGCCTATTGGGGCGGCACGGCGGAGAGCGATTACGGCCTGTGCTACGCCGACCCGCGCCTGCCGGCGCTGGGCATGCGCATCATCGTGCCGCCAAGTCTCGCGGCCGAGACCGCCGCCGATCTCGGCGCGACTTTGGTCGACGCCGATGTCTATGACGCGCACCGCATCGCGCTCGGCGTGCCGCGCGGCGGCCAGGACTTCAGCTATATGGACGCCTTCCCGCACGAGGCCGATATGGACCAGCTCGCCGGCGTCGATTTCGACAAAGGCTGTTACGTCGGTCAGGAAGTCGTGTCGCGCGTCGAGCACCGTTCGACCGCGCGCAGCCGCGTCGTGCCGATCGTCTATGACGAAGGCGCGCCGATGCAGGGCATGCCGGTGGCGATGGGCGACAAATATATCGGTACGGTCGGCTCGACCGCGAAAGGCCACGGTCTGGCGCTGCTGCGGCTCGACCGCGTCGCCGATGCGCTGGCGAATGGAACGCCGATGGCCGCCGGCGGCGTGCCGATCCGCGTGCGCAAGCCGGACTGGGCGACCTTCGCCTGGCCGGGCGAGGAGAAGGCCAAAACATGAGCGGCGCGATCACGCACGCCGACGGCCTGGTCCGCTGCCCGTGGCCGAAGACCGATCCGCTTTACGTCGCCTATCATGACGAGGAATGGGGCGTGCCCGAATGGGACGACCGCGCTTTGTTCGAGAAGCTCATTCTCGACGGTTTTCAGGCCGGGCTGTCGTGGATCACAATCTTACGCAAGCGCGACAATTTCCGCACCGCCTTTGACGACTTCAATCCGGAAAAGATCGCGCGCTATACGCCGAAGAAAGTCGAGCGGCTGATGGGCGACGCCGGCATCGTGCGCAACCGCGCCAAGATCGTCGGCACCATCGGCTCGGCCAAGGCCTTCCTCACGATCATGGACAAGGGTCCGGGATTTTCCGCGATGCTGTGGCAGCATCTCGACGGCAAACCGCTCGACCACAAGATCGGCGCGCGCTCCAAGACGCCGACCGAGGACGATATCTCGCGGGCGATGAGCAAGCAGTTGCTCGGCCACGGCTTCAAGTTCGTCGGCCCGACCATCGTCTATGCTTTCATGCAGGCTGTCGGCATGGTCAACGATCATCTGGTGACGTGTCACCGCCACGCCGCCTGCAACAAACTCGCGAAAGGCAAATGAGCAAAGCGATCAAAAGCGCCAAAGGCGCGCCGCGCGCCTGGCAACGCATGCTGTCGGGGCGTCGGCTCGATCTGCTCGACCCCTCGCCGCTCGACGTCGAAATGGACGACATCGCGCATGGCCTCGCCCGCGTCGCGCGCTGGAACGGCCAGACCAAGGGCGCGCATATCTTCTCGGTGGCGCAGCATGTGCTGCTGGTCGAGGCGCTGGCGCGCGCGAAGACGCCGACGCTCGATGCGCGCGGCCGGCTCGCGGTGCTGCTGCACGATTCGGCCGAGTATGTGATCGGCGACATGATCTCACCGTTCAAGGCGGTGATCGGCGACAGCTACAAAGTGGTCGAAAACCGCCTGCTCGCCGCCATCCATCTGCGCTTCGGACTGCCTGTAAGCCTGCCGGAGAACCTGCTCAAGCTGATCAAGACCGCCGACCGCAACGCGGCTTTTCTGGAATCGACGCGGCTGGCCGGGTTCGAGGAAGCCGAGGCGCGCAGATTTTTCGGGCCGCCGCCGAAATATTCCGCCGCGATGGAGCGTGACTATCTCACGCCGTGGCCGGCCTCGACCGCCGCCAAGCGCTTCACTGAGCGGGTTGAGAAATTGTTGCGGGCGTAGTCGATACTGTCATTGCCGGGCGCGCCAGAGGCCATCCGTTCCGGCTCGATTTACTGTAGCCGCATGAGCTACATTCGGCCGTCTGACGAAGGGGGCTCAGTGTGGCGGACTATTCATACGGCGTGGTCGATTCAGACGTACTCAAATCTTACGACGGGCTTGGCTTCCTCAAAGCCATCATCGCCGGCACGGTGCCCCAACCGCCGATCGCGCAGACCCTGGGCTTTCATCTGATCGAGGCCGAGCAAGGCCGCGCGGTCTTTGAGGGGCTGCCCAACCTCCAGCACTACAATCCAATCGGCAGCGTGCATGGCGGCTTTGCCGCGACGCTGCTGGATTCCGCGCTCGGCTGCGCGATCTTCTCGACGCTGCACCGAGGCGATGCCTGGACCACGCTCGAACTGAAGCTCAATTACGTCCGCGCGCTGAACCACGAAACAGGCCCGGTGCGC
>JAUSBQ010000289.1 GCA_030651965.1 Pseudolabrys sp.
CGCACGACGCCGACCGACAGGCCGGTACGGCCGGCCAGGTCGCGCACCGACCAGTTCAAGATGCCGCGCGCCGCCCGGATTTGCGCGCCGGTCAGCGGCAGGTTGCCGGATTGGCTGCCCGTGTCCTTTTCGTGAATCGACAAGGACAGGCCAACCCATTCCCGGATCGAGCCATCTTCCGCCAGGAGCGGCGTGGCGTAAGCCCGCCGCCATCGATACTGGCCCGTGGGGTCGCGCACGCGATGTTCGCTGATGAAGATCGACTTGTCGGCCGTCGCCTTGGCCAAAATGCGCCCCATTCTATCGATGTCTTCGGGATGAATGGCGTCGCGCCAGTTATTGCCCTGCATCGCCGCCGGAACCTGGCCTTTTGAATCGCGAAGCAGGAAATCGGTGTAAAAGCCGTCGGCGCGCGCCGTCCAAATCGCGCCGCCGATCGCGGTCATCAGTTCGGCGATGCGCTCGGCATTGATCTGCGAGGTCATCACCGTTTCGACGTGGCGGGTAATGTCCATCAGGACGCCGACCACGCGCTCCGGTCTGCCATCGCGGCCGACCAGAGCTTCGCCATGAATGGCCATGGCGCGCACCCGGCCATTGGGATGGACGACGCGAAACTGCCGGTCGACCGGCAAGCCTTCGCCCAGGATATGCTGAATTTCGGAGATAATCGGGATGTCGTCCGGATGGGCGACTTTCTCGAAAGTCATGAAGCTCAGCGGTTCGCCGGCACCGCCGGGCGTCGACGACGACTCCGCAAGTCCGAGCAGGCGATAGGTGTTGGGCGAACAGGTCATTTGGCCGGTGGCGAACTCGACCTGCCAAAGGCCGTAACCGGCAACTTCCTCGGCATACCGCAGTGTGTCGCGCGCCGCGTTTTCGCCCGGGAAGAGAAGCAGCATCAACAAGTGTCCCCAATCGACACAGTGACGGTTGCAAAAACCATGGGACCTAGCAAACAAAATTCGCTCGAAAAGTTGAAATTCGCACCGCGGGCCAACACGATATTTGGCTGTTTGCCGGACATGCGACGAAATTTGCCGGGGTCACGCGGGCAAAGGTAAAAGAGTAAGCAAATTGCCGAGGCGGTACCCCATGCCGAAACCGCGCAACCGTGGCCGCTCAAGCGAATCGCACCGTCACCCCGGCGAGCGGGATGCCGGCGACCTCGGTGCGCCAAATCTCGCCGGGCTTGACCGGAAAGGCTTTGGTCAAGGTGCCGGTCGACACGATTTCGTCCGCCGCCAAGGGCGGATTGTGCGGATCGTTCGCCAGCATGCCGACGAGATGACGCAGCGCCTTGAACGGACTGTCCAGCACGGCGGCGCCGCCGCCCTGGTCGATCAGCGCGCCATCGCACAAAAGCCGCGCGGTGAAGTCCGCCAGTTCGCGCTGCCATTCGGCCGCGCGCGGCGCGACAGCGTGACGTTCGCCGATCAGCAGCGCGCCATGCAGCCCATTGGCAGCGACGGTGTCGGCCGGCTGGAATTTCCAGTCCGGAAACGGCGACTGCACGATCTCATAGCCGAGCGCGAGCCAGCCGATGCAGGCAAGCAGCGCGTCGTCATCCATCGTGGCGGTAGGCGCGGCGCTCAGGCCGAAGATGATTTCCGGCTCGATGCGCGGCTCGCAGAAATCGGCGGTCGGCAGCGCCTCGATATCGGCAAGCGCGTGAACCGTGGCGCTGGTCATATAGCCCCAGATCGGCGCATAGACGCCGTATTGCGCCCAGATGCCGCGGTTGGTGAAGCCGATCTTGCGGCCCAATATCGTCTCGCCGCGCGCCTCGAAGCCGGCGCGCAGCAAAGGCGTGACGCGCGAAGCGTCCGCCAGCGTGAAGCCGCTCGCCCGCGCTGAGAATGGCGCGAGAGGGGTGTGCGCCGCGAGTGCGCCCAGCGCCTCGGTGGCGATGCCGCTGATTTCGGTATCGTTCATCAACTGATGCCCTCGTCCGGAATGTTGAGCAGGCGGCCGCAGGCCTTGCAATGGACGGCATCGACATCGTGCCGTTGCAGGCCGCAATCCGGGCAGGGGAACTTCACTTTGATGGGATTGAGCAGGGCCCGCGCCAGATTGAAGAACAGGGTGACGCCGAAGATCATGATCGCCACCGAGATCAGCCGGCCGATCGTGCCCGGCAGCGTGATGTCGCCGAAGCCGGTGGTGGTCAGCGCGGTGACGGTGAAATAAAGCGCGTCGGCGTAGTTGGTGATGTGCGGGTTGGAATAATGCTGGGTCTCGTAGACGATCCCGGTCATCACGAAGATGAACACCGCCAGATTGGTGACCGCGAAGATGACGTCCTCGTGGCGGCGGAAGTAGGCACTGTCGCCGCGCAATTGCTGCAACAGGTGATAGGTGCGCAACAGACGCAGCGTGCGCAGCACGCGCAGGAAGCCGACGCCTTCGCCGACCACCGGCGCCAGGAAGGAGGCGATGGCGGCGATGTCGGCCAACGTGGAAAGTTGCATCAGGTCGTGCCAGCGCCGGCGGCTGATGAAAATGCGGCTGGCGAGATCGGCGAGGATGACGAGGCCTATGACGACATCGATGAATCCGACGATGTCGTTGCGCGGCATGAAGGTGGTGCCGACAATGAACAGAATGGTGACGATGTCGAAAACCAGCAGCGCGTAGCGGAAGCGATAGCCGGCGGCGGTGTTGGCTTCGTAGAGGCCACGCAAGATGCGCTTCAGGCCGGGGAGGCCGCGGGGGGCCGGTTCGCTGTCTGCCGCTTGTGCCACCGTCTAACCCTGATGCGCGGCGGCGAACTGGCGCAGCGGCCAGCCACCGTTGCCGATGCCCGGGCGGGGGTCGTCAAACCATGCGACGGGCATTGCGGCGATGGCGAAGAAACGGTCGGTCATGGCCGCAGGCTAGCACGGTTTTGCCCGTGCGACGGGCGCTGCCGGCGGCGCTTGTGCAGCAGGCCGTCGAAGGCCTGTTCCGGCAGCAAGGGGATGACGATCGTCAGGCAATGCAACGGCTCGCCGCGGCAATGACGGGCGCGGCGGCAGGCGCGGTTGGGACAGAACTGCGACGTGCGCAGCATGTTGGCGATCTGCCGGCGCGTGACATGCGCGGGCGACTTTGGGCCTTGCGCGGGGGCTTTCAGATCGTTGGCGACGACGTCGATAATGGCTTCGGCGGTGTCGATGATCTTGTGCTGGACGCGATGGATGTGCTGGCGCAGTTGTTTTCGCTCTTCCTTGTTCATTGGTGGTTCCTTGTTCATGGGGAAATTCAGGGCAAGTTAATCGGCAAGCTTCGCCGTTCTCGCGGCGCAAATGCGCCCGGGCTCTGAGAGAATTTCCCTCCTCCCGAAAGAAGAGGGGGACGGCGCACCGAAAGGCGCGTCGTGTCTTAGCTGCACGCACTTATTTCTGAGCGCGTGGCGCCTCTCGGCGCGCCGTCCGGCGCTTTCGCGGCAGCCGGGCCACGCTTCCGGCGGCTATTGGCTTTCCCGAAGAACCCAGTGATCCGTCCCCTCGCGGAGGGATCAGTCCGAGCATCGGGCAAAGCCAAAGGCTTCGCACCGTCAGCCGGCGGGGGGTCTTAGTGCCCGCGCAGACAAGTTTACGCAGTCTGCGCAAGCTTGACTGCTATGTGGAGCCCCGGCACCGCCCGAGCGCGTGCCTCTGCTCAGGCACGCCCGCGGACGCCGGCCCGCTCCCCACGAGCCCGGCGCAACCGGTTCGCGTCCCCTCATGTGGGCGGGCAGAAAATGGGTAAAAGAGCATAGGAGCGCGGTCAATAGGAAAAATGAAAATAATCCGTCAGGCGGGCGGGGCGGCGCACCGGGCCGGTAGCGGCGCCGGCCCGCCAATACGGCGGAAAAAAAACTGTTATAACAACCATAGGTTGAATACGCCCAGCAACGGGCGCAGCCTTGGCTGGTCAGAACGAGGAGGGAGCGATGAAAAGGTTCGTCGGTATTGCCATCGGAATGAGCGCGGCGTTGTTCAGCTTCGAAGCCTCGGCGCACGCCTGCAACAAGGGCGTCAAGCGCGCGCACTGTTATTGCGTGAGCAAGGTCGGCTCAACGGAGATCAACCGGACGATCAATCATGGCCAGTGCTACAATCAGCAGGTCAATCTGGCGCTGTCCGGGGCCTGCGCCAATTATTGCCGTGGTCTGCCGACCAGTACCGCGAATGGAACGCGGGCTTTGCTGATTCAGAAGGGATTGTGCGGCCCTCGGAACGTCGTCCTGCGTTATTCGGCCGGGACGAACCCCTATATCACGTATCGGACGCATTCGTTGACGGCCTGCTAGCGCGGGCACGGCAATGCAAATTCATCGCACCAGGTCGGCGTAATCCGGATGCGTGTTGATGAAACGGCGCACGAACGAGCATAGCGGTACGACCTTGCGGCCCTCGGCGCGGATGAGGTCGAGCGTGCCGGCGACCAGCGTCGAGCCGATGCCGCGGCCTTCCAGCGCGCGCGGCACTTCGGAGTGCATGATCGTCACGGTGCGGTCGTCGCGCCGGTAGCTGGCGAAAGCCGTGCCGGCGGGGGTCGCCAGTTCGAAGCGGTTGCGGTCGGGGTTGTCGCGGACGGTGTCGGTCATGGGGGTGAGATAGGGGTGGTGGGGAATGGGGGCAAGGGTGGGTGGCGGCACGCGCCGGCCGCGGCTACTTTACCAAAGTGTCGTAATCGGCATGTGAGCCGATCCAGAACCAAAGCAGCCCGTCGTCGACTTCTACGGCAAGCGCGCGGTAGCGCAGACCGACGCGAACCGACCAAAAGCGTCCGGTCTTCTTGAAATGCAGTGACGGATGCTGCGGGTTTTCCTTGAGAAGCAGGTAGTTATTATCGGCCAACGCACGGATGTTATCAGGCAGCTTGCTGTAAGCGGTCCAAATGCCGGGCTTGCAATATGCCTCATAGATCGCGGGCACGGCCTTGGCGGAAAT
>JAUSBQ010000301.1 GCA_030651965.1 Pseudolabrys sp.
TCGTAGCTTTCCAGCACCAGCGCGCCGGCGCCTTCGGCCATGACGAAGCCGTCGCGGTTCTTGGAGAACGGCCGCGATGCCGCCGCCGGATTGTCATTGCTGGTCGACAGCGCCGACAGCAGCGAAAAGCGGACCAGTGCTTCGGGATTGATCGAGCCGTCGGTGCCGATGCACAGCGCCGCATCCGTTTCGCCGCGGCGTATCGCCTCGACGCCGAGATGGATGGCGGTGGCGCCGGAGGCGCAGGCGGTCGACAGCGAAATCGGCGAGCCTTGCGTGCCGAATTTTTCCGCAAGATGATCGGCGACCGAGCCGAACAGAAAGCGGCGATGATAGGCCGGAAACTGCGTGGCGACGCGCAACAGGTCGGCATAGGTCATCTTGTCGTTGCTGCCGGATCGCGCGCCGACCTCGATGCGCTGCGGCCATTCGATTTCGATCGGCGGCACGGCGAGGAAGAGGGGACCGGGAAAACTGCCGCGGCTCCCAAGGCCGGATTCGGATACGGCTTCTTCAGCGGCGAGATCGGCGAAGGCTTCGCACAAGGCCGCTGTCGACGATTCCGAGCTCAGAAAGTCGATGGTGCCGGCGATGCGGGTCTTGAGGCCGTCGGTCTGGAAACGGGTGATGGCGCGAATGCCGGATTCGCCGGCGGTCAGCTTGGTCCAGTTGTCCGCTTTGCCGGCGCCGAGCGAGGTAACGACGCCAAGACCGGTTACAACGACAAGGGGCCTGCCGAGTTTGTCTTTACCTGTTGCCATCTGCGTGCTCTCCGTCAGCTAACGCGTTCAACGAGCGCGAGCCCCTCACCACGCCAATGCCCGACGCCGGTCACCAAAACCTGATCCACTTTGCCATCCATCGGCTTTTCCAGCCCGCTCGCATCAGCCGGCGGAAAAAGGCGATCCTGATTCAGCGCAACCGCGGCAAGGGCCACATTCATCGGAAACTGCGGCTCCATCCCATGACCGAGATAAGAGCCTGTGGCGCGAACGGCAAGGTCGCCATGTTCTTCCAGAACTTGCTCTTCCAGGAAGGCCCGTTCTTCGGCGGTTGCCGCCGTCGCGCCGGAAGCGCCCGATAAAATGGCGGCATGGCCGGGTTTGATCTTGTCCTTGATCTTGTCCCACAGCCGGCCCAGTGCGGCCGTGGCGGCGCCCGGCTGGCGGTTGGAGCGGTCGGACATGACGGTGGTCAGCCGCGCCAATGGCTTGGCGCCGCGCTGCTCGGCATGCTCGCGGGCTTCGATGACGAGGAATGCGCCCAGCGAGCCGAGCGCGAAACCGCCTTGGGCGCCGCGTTCCCACACGGGTTTGTACGGCTCCTTGAGACAATTGCCGCCGAACTCATACAGCATCAGCAGATCGGGCCGCTCGCCGTTATGGGCGCCGCCGACGAGCGCGATGTCGCTCTGACCGGCGGCTATGCGCGACAGCGCAATGCGCACCGCGTCGACGCCGGAGGATTCCTCGCCCATGAACGTGCGCGACGAACCGGTGACGCCGTGCACGATCGATATATTGCCGGCCAGGAGATTGGAAAGCTGCGCGAGAAACAGGGTGGGGCGCAGATCGCCCATCAGTTTCTCGTTGAGGAAGGCGGCCGGGTTGGCCGCGTGCGGCGTGCCGCTCAGAATGGTTGAATCGACGTTGAGGTCGCGCTCGCCGCCGCCGGCTGCGACGATCATGTCAATGCGCGAGAGAATATCGGGCTTGCCTTTGACGCCGGCGGAATCGAGCGCGAGACCGGCCGCATAGGTGCCGATGCGCTGCCACGGCTCCATCTGGCGTTGATCGCCCTTCTTGGGGATCTGGCTGTCGAAGTTGATCGGCGCGATCGGGTGGACGACGAAAGGCGGGAAGGCCGCGGTCTCAGCGGTCGGCTTTGCTTCCATCAGCTTCTGCCAATGGGCATCGCCGCCTTCGCCCAAACATGAAACGATGCCGATACCGGTAATCCAGGCTTCGCGCGGCGCGTCAGCCATCGGCGCGCGCCTCGAACTTCAATCCGATCCGTTCGGCCAGTTTGCGCATTTCATCGGCGACTTGCGCATTGGGGAAATCAAGCACGCGCAACGTGATCGTGGCGTCGCTCACCACCTTGCCGTCGCATTTGATCTTGGCGTTCAACACGGCGTAGCCGGAACCTTCATGTTCGAGATGCGAACTGATCGACAGCACCTGACCGGGAAGCACGAAGGTGCGCAGTTTGGCTTCCTTCACCGACGCAAGAAATGCCATGCGCTCGAAACGATTGGCGGCGACCACCAGCCAGCCCGACGTCTGGGCCATGGCTTCGACCAGCAGAACCCCCGGCATCAGCGGGTAGCCGGGGAAATGGCCCTCGAAGATCGTGCTGGCCGTCGGGATCGTCGCCTCGCATGTGATTGTGCGATCTGCGAGATTGAGATCGACGATACGATCGATCAGCTGGAAGTACTCAATCCGCATGAGGTGCTGAGCTTCACGCCCCCTTGGCGGCGACGAGTTCGTCGATACGGGCGGCGAGGTTCTGGAGGACGAAATACTGGTCGGTGGTGGCTTTGCCGTCGCTGACTTCCTGGGTCCACTGTTCGAGCGGCAGCTTGATCCCGAAGGCCTTATCGATGGCAAAGGCGATATCGAGGAAATCCAGGCTATCGATGCCGAGATCGTTGATCGCGTGGCTCTCCGGGGTGATGGAGTCGCGCGGAATATCGCAGGTTTCGGCGATAATATTGGCGATAGCTTCGAACGTGGAGGACATCGATAACTCTCTGATTTAATTTGAGTTCTGACAATTGCCTACTGTGCAGGCCGAAAAGCCCGCGAGACTGAAGCCAAGGCCCGGTTATTGATCGGCTAGCGGTCGTTTGCCCGTATAGCGAAGCATAGGGGCAAGTTCAATGGCGGCAGGCCTTCAAGCGGCAAAGCGCCTCAATCCGGTCCCGGGACGGGATATTTTCCGGTTTGGGCCACCCGGCCAGCGTCACGAGCGATTTTGCGGGATATCGATAGCGACCGGGGTGCAGTTGCGCCGGCCGCTGAGGACGCAGTCCTGATCCTTGCGCATCCGGGGCATGGTGTCGGCCAGCCAATACCCGGCCGTGATCAGGAGAATCACGACGACGAAGGCCGCCAGGTTGACCAGCACCCGGTGCCAGGCTTGGAAAATGGCGGTCGATCGCTCGTCACAATCGACAATTCCAAGCACGGTACGCCCGCGTATTCGACCACCTAGGTGCAGTCGCATGTTGCGGCGAGGCAACATTATTTGTTGGACGAGCGCAGGATTTGAGCCTATTTCGCGTTCCGGGTCCGAAGTTTCTTGTCCGGCGCGTTCTGTTACGTCAAAGTAAATCCAGAGCCGCAAGCAAAAAAACGACAGGCTCTGCCTTTCTTCGGGAAGGCTCCGTGGGGATCGGGGTAGCTCTTGTTTCAATCAATAGCGGCGTTTGGCCAGATCCTGACTGTGGATTTGCCCGGCGTTACGAAAATCACATCTTTGCTCGTTCTGCCGTTCGCGCACGAAGATCTCGCGATCATTCTGGGCGGCTACCTCATTGTGAACGAATCGATGTCGATCACGCTAGTCGTGTTGAGCATCTATGGCGGCATCGTCGCCAGCGATTTCGCGCTCTATGGCTTAGGGGCCGCGGCGCGCACCGTGCCATGGCTGTCACGCTTCGCGGTGGACAGCCGGGTGCGGCGGTTCGGCGATACGCTTCATCGCAACGTCTTCGGTCTGGTCGCTCTCTGCCGGGTGGTGCCCGGCATTGTCTTTGTCACTTTCGTCGCCTGCGGCTGGGCGCGGGTGTCGCTGCTCCGATTTACTGCCGCAAGCCTGATCGTATCGGCGCTTTATCTGCCGCTGATGCTGTATCTGGTGATCACGTTCGGCGACGCGCTCGACGACCGCGTCGGCATCTGGGCTTGGCCGCTGCTGTTCGTCGTCATCGGTGCGACCAGCTTTGCGCGCAAGCGGATTTTCGCATTCCGCGACAAGATCGAACCTGACAATGAGCAGGATCTGGAGATCGCGCTGCCCAATAATTGCTTCGGCATGCCGCCGCTGTCGCGCGCCGACCGCAAGGTGTCGATGGCCGAGCGGATTCCGCCGGCGCTGTTTTACATCCCGCTGGTCATCAACTGGCTCCGACTCGGCCTCAAGCACGGCTCGCTGACCCTGCCGACCGCCGCCAACCCGGCCATTTTCACCGGCGGCATGTGGGGCGAGACGAAAAGTTCCTATTTCCACGATGTGACGCCCGAAGAGCGAAAGTGGATTGCCGATTTCGTTCTGATCAAGCGCACGCCCGGTGCGGAAAATCCCGCGGCCGATATTGCGCGCGCGGAACTGGCGCTGGCCGAGAATGGTCTTGAGTTTCCGCTGATCGCCAAGCCCGACATCGGCTGGCACGGCCATGGCGTGCGGCGCATCGACGACCGCGCGGCGCTGGCGGCCTACATCGCCAATTTCCCGCAAGCCCATGCGCTGGTGCTGCAGCGCTATGTGCCTTATCCCGCCGAAGCCGCCGTGCTCTATGCGCGGCTGCCGGGGGAGGCGAAGGGCCGCATCCTGTCGCTGACGCTGCGCTATTTCCCGCATGTGGTCGGCGACGGCCGCAAGACGGTGCGCGCTCTCATCACCGGCGATGCGCGCGCGCAATGGAAATCGGCCTTGCATCTCGGCGTCGACCCGACCCATCGCGGCGTGGACAAGATCGATCTCGACCGCGTTCCCGAGCGCGGCGAAGTCGTCCGCATCGCGCTGATCGGCAATCAGCGCGCCGGCGCGCTCTACCGCGACGGACGCCGCCATATCACACCGGCGCTCGAAGCGCGGTTTGACGCGATCGCCCGCAGCATGACAGAATTCCACTACGGCCGGTTCGACCTGCGCTTCGGCACGATCGAAGGCCTGATGCAGGCGGAAGACTTCTCCATCGTCGAGATCAACGGGATCGGCGGCGAAGCGATCGACTGCTGGGACCCGCATCTGGACGTGCGCGAATGCTACCGGCGGCTGGCCGAGCAGCAGCGCTTGCTGTTCCAGATCGGCATGCGCAACCGGGCGCGGGGCTTCCGCCCGACCGAAATCGGCGAATTTGTCTTCAGCCTGTTCCGGCAAAACAAGCTGATCCGCCGCTATCCGGCCTCGGCCTAAGCCCGTTCCGGCCGGTGGACGCCAGCGCGCCCGCCGCTTAAACTGCACCTGATGCGCAATCCCTTCCCGTACCGGCGAATCTTCGCGCTGGCCGCCACTTATGTGGTGGTGCTGCAGGCGTTGCTGCTGCCTTTGACGGTTGCCGCGGCCGCCGCGCCGATGGCCGAGGGGCTCTGTATTACCGCGAGCGCGGACACGCGGGCCCCGGCCAGCCATGACACCGGCTGCGCCTGCGCGGCCGGCTGCGGCATGCAATGCTGCGGGCAGGGCCTGCTCGGCGCGGCTCCGAGCGCCATTGCGGTTGCCCTCGCTGATTTTTACGTCCTGGCGCCGGCCCCCGCGCTTGAGCCGGTGGTGCGGGTTGCGATGAGACGTCCGCAAATACCGCGTGCACCGCCCGCCGGCTGACGGTTATCGGACCAGCCCTCACATTTGAAACGAAATTTTCGGCCAGGCAGCGCTCAACGACGCGTAGCCCTGCCGTCAGGAGTGACACAATATGACTCGCTTTGCATTGGCCGCCACCGCCGCCATCGCCGTTCTTGCCGCATCGCTGACGATGCCGGCGGCCGCACAGGACATGACCGTCGGCACCTTGAAGATTTCCGCGCCGTGGGCGCGCGCGACGCCGAAGGGCGCGTCTGTCGGCGGAGGCTATATGACAATCACCAATACCGGGACAGCGCCGGAGCGGCTGATCGGCGGCGCGGCTGGCATCTCCAGCCGATTCGAAGTGCATGAGATGAGTATGGACAAGGGCGTGATGAGGATGCGCGAACTTGCGCAAGGTCTCGAGATCAAGCCGGGTGAGAAAGTCGAGCTCAAGCCGGGCGGATATCATGTGATGTTCATGGACCTCAAGCAGCAGCTTATGCCGGGCCAGTCGTTCAAGGCGACGTTGCAGTTCGAGAAGGCCGGCAAGGTCGAGGTCAGCTTTGCCGTTCACGGCATCGGCGCGCAAAGTCCCGGTCCGGCCGCCGGCCACGCGCCGGGCGGGATGAAGCACTGACGGCGACGCGAACGCGCTTGCTGTCGGCCGCAACGCCGGACGACAGCAAGCCGCTACCAGCCGATCGCCTTCGGCAACCAGGTGGCCAGCGCCGGAAAGTAAAACACCAGCGCCAGCGCCAGGATCTGCATCAGGACGAACGGGATGACGCCGCGATAGATATCGCCGGTCGTCACCTCGGGCGGCGTGACGCCGCGCAGGAAGAACAGCGCCCAGCCGAACGGGGGGGTGAGGAACGACGTCTGCAAATTCACGCAGATCAAGGCCGCCAGCCACACCATGTCGACATTGGCCTGGATGAACACCGGCAGGAACAGCGGCACTGCGATATAGGAAATCTCGATCCACTCGATGAAGAAACCGAGCACGAAGATGATCAGCATCAGGAACCAGATGTCGGCATTGATGCCGCCGGGCAGGAACGCGAAGAGATCGTGAACGATCTTTTCGCCCTGCAGGCCGCGGAACGCCAGCGCGAAGGCCTGGGCGCAGATCAGGATGAACATCATCATCGCGGTGATCTTGGTGGTGGCCTGCGCGGTTTCACGCAGCACACTCCACGTCAACCGCCGGCCGAGCGCCGCCACCACGATGGAGCCGAGCGCGCCCATCGATGCCGCCTCGGACGGGGCGGCGATGCCGGCGATGATCGAGCCCAGCACCGCGCCGACCAGGCCGACCGGGGGCGCTACCACCTTGAACAACTTGATCACTAGTTGGCGCTTCGACACCAGCGCGCGCTCTTCCTTGGAAAATGCCGGCACCATGTCGGGCCGGAATACACCGAGCGCCAGGATATAGACGACGTAGATGCCGGAGAGCATCAAGCCCGGGATCATCGCGGCCGCGAACAAGGTGCCGACCGATTCATTGAGGATGTCCGCGAGCAGGATCAGGATCAGGCTCGGTGGGATGATCTGGCCTAATGTGCCGGAAGCGCAGATCACGCCGCAGGCGAGACCCTTGTCGTAGCCCCGGCGCAGCATGCCGGGCAGCGTCAGCAGGCCGAGCGTAACCACGGTTGCGCCGACGATGCCGGTGGTGGCGCCGAGCAGCACGCCGACCAGTACGATACCTATGCCCAGACCGCCGCGCAGCGACCCGGCCAGATGCCCGATCACCTCCATCAAATCTTCGGCCAGCTTGGATTTCTCCAGCATCATGCCCATGAAGACGAACAGCGGGATCGCCAGCAGCGTCGAATTGGTGACGACGCCGAAGATGCGGCTGGGCAGCAAATTGAACAGCAGGCTGCCAAAGCCGAGATAGCCGAACACCAGTCCGGCCGTCGCCAGGGTCAGGCCGACGGGGACGCCGGCCAGCAGAAACACGAAGAACGACGCCAGCATCAAGATGGCGAGAATTTCCGGTGTCGGCATTACACGCTCCGCATGGCGAGCCAGCTCTTGATGGCCTGCGACAGCGATTGCAGCAGCAACAGGGCGAAGCCGATCGGGATCAAAGCTTTGACGATGTAGCGATAGTCGATGCCGCCGGGGTTGGCGGTGCCTTCGCCGATCGACCACGACTGGTAGACGTAAGGGATGGAGAGCCAGATCACGATCAGGCAGAACGCGATCGACAGGATGGCCGACAGCACGTCGATCGCGTGCTTGGTGCGCGGCTTGAACGATTGAAACAGCACGTCGACCCGGACGTGCTCACCATGCAGCAGCGCGTAGGACATGCCGAACAGGCAGATCGGGATGAAGATGTGCCATTCCAGTTCCTGCGCCCAGATGAAGCCGAGCGAGAAGCCGTAGCGAAACAGCACGTTGGCGCCCATCACCAGCGCCAGACCGAGTGCCAGCCACGACGTCATGCGGCCGACGAAATCGACGAAAGCGTCAATTCCGCCGGCCAGTTTCTCCGCTGAGGTCAAATCACGCCTTCCGGATCTTGGCGTGGTAGACGGCTTCGCTCAGATCCGCCCATGAATCGTATTTCGCCTTGTAGGCCATGTAGGAGTCATGAACCTTCTTGGTCACCGGATCCTTGGCGACGGCTTCGGCCAGGATCTTGTCGGTGGCGACCTTCAGCGCCTTGACGACCGAATCCGGCAGCGGCTGGGCGATGACGCCCTGGTTCTTGACCAGGTCTTCCATCGCCTCGGCGTTGTTCTTCTGACACCAGGCTTCGCTGATGGTGTTGCAAGCCGCGCAGGCGTTCTCGACGATCGCCTTGAGGTCCGGCGGCAGGCTGGCCCATTTCGCCTTGTTGATGGTCAATTCGCTGGCCGTCGCCATCTCGTGCCAGCCGGTGGTGTAGTAGTATTTCGCGACTTTCTGCAGACCGAGCTGGCGGTCGAGATAGGGGCCGACGAATTCGGCGGCGTCGATCACGCCGCGCTCGAGCGACGGGAAGATTTCGCCGGGCGCGATCAGGCGGGCGTCGACGCCGAGCTCCTTGTAGACGCGGCCGGCAAGGCCCGGGATGCGCATCTTGATGCCCTGCAAATCCTCGGGCTTTTCGATCGGCTTCTTGAACCAACCGGTCATCTGCACGCCGGTATTGCCGCAGACGAACGGCACCAGATTGAAGCGGTCATAGACCTCGCGCCAGAGCTGGATGCCGCCGCCGTCATACATCCAGCCGTTGAACCCCTGGAAATTGAGCCCGAAGGGAACGGCCGTGAAATATTGCGCGGCAAAACTCTTGCCGGTCCAGAAATAGGAATTGGCGTAGTTCATCTCGACCGTGCCGGACGACACCGCGTCAAAACCTTCCGCGGCGGGGATCAGTTCGCCGGCGCCGTAGAACTGAATCTTGATGCGGCCGCCGGACATGTCCTCGATGCGTTTGGCCAAATCCTTGGCGCCGCCCGGGCCGGTCGAATAGAACGCGGCATTGGGACCGTAGAAGCTGGTCATTTTCCAGTTGAAGGTCGTCTGCGCTTGCACGAC
>JAUSBQ010000310.1 GCA_030651965.1 Pseudolabrys sp.
TGTAGCGCGGGCGGTCCCGCCGATAGTATGCGCGAGTGGTCCCAGTCCAGGCCATCGTGATCTCCCTCGAATCTTTGCAAATCCGATGGAATCACAGCCCGCTGGGATCACTCACCGCTTTTTCGGTCAGGCTCTCAGCCCAAAGGAGTCACCATTGCCCGCGTTTTCGACAACAGAGCTTCATTGCAGGGCCGCGGTTGAACGCGCTCTGGCAGGAGACTGACCGCGACCGAATGAGGCGTCCAAAGTCGCGCCGGAAATAACCGCCGCGCGCCGCGTATTGAGCTAAATCAATGTAAAAGCGCGGCGGCGCACGCACCTTGGGGCCATGACGAAAAACCCATGGGCAAATGACCGATGGCTGCCCGTGTCGATTGCGCCGGCCGACAGCGATTTAGAGGTCTGCGTGATCGACGGTCGGGACGTTCATGCCCTGGTGTTTCCGTGCCGCAAAAGCAGCGCTAACTGGGTCGACGCGGTTACGAAAAAGCTGCTGGATATCCAGCCGACCCATTGGCGAATCTGGAGCGAGAAAAATATTCCCTAGCTGGTTTTCTTGCCGGCGGGAGGGGACGCCTGCAAGGCGTCCATTTTCACCTGCTCCTCGGACAGAAGGCGCAGCAGCGTCTTGCGCTTGGTCGGGTCGGTTTCGGTTTCAAGCAATTGCTTGAACCGGTCGATATTGGCTTGAATTATTCTTTTCAAGGCACACCCCCCGGCAGAAGCGGCCGTACATATTCAAAATATACATTATGACCTTACCGCTGTCACCCGTCAGCTAAGGAGCGCCAATCAGAAAACGTGCATAAAATCTTATCTAAGCGTACCCGTTCGAACAAAACTGGTATTGCATCAGGCGCTTATCACGCGGCGGGTTGCTCCATGCAAATTTCGCAGTCCAGATCGGCGCGCCGCTATGCCTGCATCGCGCGCCAGATTCGCTCGGCGGTCGCCGGCATTTCGATGTGGGTGACGCCGAACTCCGACAGCGCGTCGACCACGGCATTGACCACGGCGGGGAGGGCGCCGACGCAACCGGCCTCGCCGGCGCCCTTGGTGCCGAGCGGGTTGGTCCTGGTCGGCACCGGATTGGCCTCGACATGGATGGCGGGAAAATTGTGCGCGTGCGGCATAGCGTAATCCATGAACGACGCCGTCACCATCTGGCCGCTCTCGTCGAAATGAATGTCTTCCATCAGCGCCTGGCCGACGCCTTGCACGACGCCGCCGTGAATCTGGCCGTGCAGCAGCATCGGGTTGAGCACGGTGCCGACATCGTCGACCACATTGTAGCGTACCACCGCCGTTTCGCCGGTCTCGATATCGATCTCGACTTCGCAGATGTGGCAGCCGTTCGGATAGTTGTTCACCGGCGTCGTATGCACCGCCGTGGCCGACAATCCGGGCTCCATGCCGGCCGGAAGCTTCGCCGGCACCATCGCGTCGGCGGCGATTTCCTTCATCGTCAGGGTGCGGTTGCTTTTGGCCGATGAAAACACGCCGTCGGCAAATTTGATGTCGGCGACGTCGAGCTTGAGCGCATGCGCGGCGATCAGGAGCGCCTTGTCGACGATCTTGTCGCTGGCGCGCGCGAAAGCCGAACCGCCCATGGTGGCCGAGCGCGAACCGCCGGTGCCTTCGCCGTACCAGACCTGGTCGGTGTCGCCCTGCACGTAGCGGATGTCGTCCGGGTGAATGCCGAGCCGGTCGGCGACGATCTGCGTGAACACGGTCTCGTGGCCCTGGCCCTGGCTGCTCGATCCGGCGAACAAGGTGACGCCGCCATTGCGGTCGAAGCGAATTTCGGCGCCTTCGCTGCCGGGCGCCGCGGCGCGCTCGATGGTGTTG
This sequence comes from Pseudolabrys sp., assembly GCA_030651965.1. GTDB lineage: Bacteria > Pseudomonadota > Alphaproteobacteria > Rhizobiales > Xanthobacteraceae > Pseudolabrys. Next base: position 1,849 of record JAUSBQ010000310.1, read on the forward strand.
GACAGGCCGATGCCGCGCAACTTTCCGGCCTTGCGCGATTCCTTGCGGCGCCTGGCGAAGCCGTCGAAGTCCGCCTGTTCCAGCGCCAGGTCCATGTTCTTTTCGAATTCGCCGCAGTCGTAGGTAAACGTCAGACCGGTCTTGAACGGCATTTCCTTCAGGCTGATGTAATTGCGCCGGCGCAAGGTGACGCTGTCGATGCCGGTCTTGCGCGCCGCCAGTTCGACCATGCGCTCGATGACGAAGGCGGCTTCGGGCCGGCCGTTGCCGCGATAGGGGCGAACCGGATTGGTGTTGGTGAGGACGCCGGTGACGTCGACGAAGAGCGCCGGCGTCCGATAGGTGCCGGCCAGCGACCCGGCATTGAGAAAGAACGCCGGCATGTTGTGCTGCAAATAAGCGCCGATGGCGGCGACGGTCGTCACCTTCATCGCCAGGAAGCGGCCGTCTTTGTCGAGCGCCAGTTCGGCCTCGGTAACATTGTCGCGGCCTTGCGGATCGCTGAGGAAGGCCTCGGTGCGCGTGCTGATCCATTTCACCGGGTGGCCGGTCAGCTTGGCGGCGTAGCAGGTGAGCGGGATCTCGTTGAAGATCTGCGTCTTCATGCCGAAGCTGCCGCCGGTGTCGCCGGTGATGACATGCACGGCGGTCTCGGAAATCTTCAGGATCGCCGCCAGATCGCCGCGAAAGCCGTGCGGCCGCTGTGTCGCGGTGTGGACGGTGTAGCGGCCGCTGGCGGCGTGATAGTGCGCCACCGCGCCGCGCGGCTCCATCGTCACGGCGGTGACGCGGTTGATGACGAAGCGGCCTTTGACGACTGTTGCCGCCTTGGCGAAACCGGCTTCGGTCGCGACCTTGTCGCCGATCAGTTCGACGAAGGCGATGTTGTCCGCGCAGTCGTCATAGACGCGCGTGCCGCCGGGCTTGGTCGCTTGCGCGGTGGAGACGACCGCCGGCAGTTCCTCGTAGTCGACCGCGATTAGTTCGGCGGCGTCCTGCGCCTGCGCCAAAGTATCGGCGACGATGAAGGCGACGGTGTCGCCGATGAAGCGCACATGCGTCTCCGCCAGCACCGGATAGCGCGGCCGGTACATCGGCGAGCCGTCGCGCAATTTGAGCCCGCTATGCGTCATCAAATCGCCGAGGCCGGCGGCCTGCCAGTCGGCGGCGGTGATGACGGCGAGCACGCCGGGCGCCGCTTTAGCAGCGGCCGTGTCGATCGATTTTATTCTCGCGTGACCGTGCGGCGACCGCAGCACGACGCCATGGGCCATGCCGGGGATTTGCACGTCATCGGTATAGGAGCCGCCGCCGCGCACCAGCCGCGGGTCCTCGAACCGCGAGACGCCCTGACCGATTGCGAATTCACCCATGGCAGCTTTCCTTAAGAGTCGCGAAGTGCAGCCAATATTTCCGCTCATCCCCGCGAAGGCGGGGATCCAGCCTTTTCAAATTTAAGCTTGAATTGTTGGTTCTGGATTCCCGCCTTCGCGGGAATGAGCGGAGATTGGAACGAGCATTGCCTATTTTTCGGATCGCAGTTTTTCCGCCACGCGTGGCGCGAAGTAGGTGAGAATGCCGTCGGCGCCGGCGCGCTTGAACGAGGTCAGGCTTTCCATCATCGCCCGTTCGCCGTCGAGCCAGCCATTGTTGGCCGCAGCCATGATCATCGCGTATTCGCCCGACACCTGATAGGCGAAGGTCGGCATGCCGAAGGCATCCTTCACGCGCGCGACGATATCGAGATAGGGCAGGCCGGGCTTGACCATGATCATGTCGGCGCCTTCCTCGATATCGAGCGCGACTTCGCGCAGCGCCTCGTCGGTGTTGCCGGGGTCCATCTGG
>JAUSBQ010000319.1 GCA_030651965.1 Pseudolabrys sp.
GTTTCCAGTTCGGCGCTCGAAGACTTCACCGCCTTCTGCACCTTCTCGAACGCGCGCACCTCGATCTGGCGCACGCGCTCGCGCGAGACGCCGAACTCGGTGGCGAGATCCTCGAGCGTGATCGGATCGTCGGCCAGACGGCGCGCCTCGAAGATGCGGCGCTCACGGTCGTTGAGCACGTCGAGCGCGGAGATCAGCGCCTGGTGGCGGTTGCCGCTCTCTTCGCTGTCGGCCAGGATACGTTCCTGGCTCGGCGCGTCGTCGACCAGCCAATCCATCCACTCGCCGCTTTCGCCGTCGTCGCGGATCGAGGCGTTGAGCGACGCATCGCCGCCGAGACGGCGGTTCATGTCGACAACGTCCTGCTCCGTCACGCCGAGCTGCGTGGCGATGTGCTTGACCTGATCGGGCCGCAGATCGCCTTCTTCCAACGCCGAGATTTTGCTCTTCGCCTTGCGCAGGTTGAAGAACAGCTTCTTCTGGTTGGCGGTGGTGCCCATCTTCACCAGCGACCACGAACGCAGGATGTACTCCTGGATCGCGGCCTTGATCCACCACATCGCATAGGTGGCGAGGCGGAAGCCCTTTTCCGGCTCGAAGCGCTTGACCGCCTGCATCAGGCCGACATTGCCTTCGGAAACGACTTCCGAAATCGGCAGGCCGTAGCCGCGATAGCCCATGGCGATCTTGGCGACGAGACGGAGATGGCTGGTGACGAGCTTGTGCGCGGCTTCACGATCGCCGTGTTCGCGCCAGCTGCGCGCCAGCATATATTCCTGCTGCGGTTCCAGCATCGGGAACCGGCGGATTTCTTCCAGGTAGTGAGATAGGCCGGATTCGGCCTTGAGTGCCGGCATTGCGGCTGAACGGGCCATGGTAGCGCCCTCCTTCATGTTGCCCCCGACGGATCGGCGGGCGGTTGTCACCGTCGCTCCCCGAGCCGACGGTGCATCTTGCTGCGACCGCGAAATCTTGATCGCAGGTGCAGCATACCGGGTGGGGCGGGGCAGTGGAAGCATTCCGCCGTCACGTCGCCGTGACCCGGTCGTGTTGATTTAAGTTGTTGGTTTGTCGTGTCTATTTTGAACCGTCGCGGTCCCGGCGCACTCGCTTGAGCGGCAGGGACGCCATGCTAACGACACAAAGCGCCCGATCGTTCCGTTTGGAACTCGGGTTTCTCAGCAGAATCGGAGAAGTCCGGGTGGTCACTATTCCCTAGATAGGAACGCACGGCAGGGTTTCAAGCGGGGTCCGCCTCAGCCAATGCGCAAAGCCTCGACCAGCCTCGCCATATCGGCCGGCAGCGGCGCCTCGAAACGCAAGGTTTCGCCGCTGACCGGGTGGGTAAAGCCAAGCACCGCGGCGTGCAGCGCCTGGCGGCCCAGCGCCTCGAGCGCCGCGCGCGCCTTCTGCGTCAGCCGGGCGCCCTTGGTCTTGAAGCCGGTCGCATAGGTCTCGTCACCCATGATCGGATGGCCGATATGGGCCAGATGGACCCGGATCTGATGCGTGCGGCCGGTTTCCAGCATGCAGGCCAGCAGGCTGCCAATCGGTTTTCCAGCGTCCTTTCCAGCGTCTTTGCCTTCGCGGCTTTCGTAGCGCTCGCGCATTTCCCAATGGGTGACGGCGTCGCGGCCGCCTTCGCGCACCGCCTGCTTCTCGCGATTGATCGCGCTGCGGTCGAGCGGCGCATCGATCGTGCCTTTGGGACGATCCGGCGCGCCCCAGACCACGGCCAGATAGCCGCGTTGCAGGCCGCTTTCGAGCTTGTCGGCGAACTGCTTGGACAGATGGCGATGGGCGCGGTCGTTCTTGGCGACGACCATCAGGCCGGTGGTATCCTTGTCGAGCCGGTGCACGATGCCCGGCCGCTTGACGCCACCAATCCCTGAAAGACTGTCGCCGCAATGCGCGATCAGCGCATTGACCAGAGTACCGCTGGCATGGCCGGCGGAAGGGTGCACCACCAGGTCCTTCGGCTTGTCGATGACGATGAGCTGGTCGTCCTCATAGACGATGTCGAGCGGTATCGCCTCGCCTTGCGGCGTGGCTTCCTCCGGCGGCGGCAGGTTGACGCTGACGACGCCGCCTGATTTGACGTCGGCTGACGGATCAAGGATCGTCCGGCCGTCGATGGCAACCTGACCGCCGAGGATCAACGCTTTCAGCCGCGAGCGCGACAGCGCCGGAATGCGCGCCGCCAGCACGCGGTCGAGCCGTCCGCCGGCTTCCTCCGGCAGAATGGTCACGCTTTCGATGGCTTCGTTCGCTTCCGTCATGCTCGCTTCTAGTCTCTTGGAACCCAAGTCTCTTAAAAACCAAGGCCGCCGATGTCCGACGACGCAAAACCACTCGATCCCGAACAGGCCGCGGCGCTCGCCCGCATCCGCCGCTTCATGATGATCGCCTCCGTTACCACGTTTGTCGCCATTGCGATCGTCTTCGGCATCATCGGCTACAAGGTCTACAATTCGGGCGATACGGCGCCGCCGCCGGCCGTCGAGGCCAGCCTGCCGCCGGGGGCCAAGGTTCTGTCCACGGCTATCGGCGACCGCCGGCTGGTGCTGACGGTGGAAATCGCCGGCGCGGTGGAATTGCGCAGCTTCGACCTCGAAACGCTGCGGCCGATCGCCCGCCAGCGGCTCGAAACCAGACCATAAAGGCCCATTCGGCCTTTTCGGCCCCGGCGCTTGCTAAGCCGCCGGATCGCGGCTATCTCGAAGGCCTTGATACTTCTTGGCCAGGCTCCCTTCGTCTAGCGGCCCAGGACGTCGCCCTCTCACGGCGAAAACAGGGGTTCGAGTCCCCTAGGGAGCGCCAACCACTTATCCCGCCCGCTATGCAGACCGCGCGCCGCTTGATATTTTCGCTGCACGCGAAACCTATGCATATCGGCGCAGGCGGGGACCATGCAGCTTTTGACCACGGCCGAAGCCGCCAGCTATCTCCGCCTCAAGGAGCGCAAGATTTATGAGATGGTCGCGGAAGGCAGCGTCCCCTGCACCAAGGTCACCGGGCGCTGGCTGTTTCCCAAGGCCGAACTGGATCACTGGCTGGCGGCCAGCGTCGCGCGGCCGGACGGGCTGACGCGGCGGGACGCGCCGCCGATCGTCGCCGGCAGCCACGATCCCTTGCTCGACTGGGCCCTGCGCGAAAGCGGCTCGGGGCTGGCCACACTGGCGGTGGGCAGCGAAGCCGGCATCGAGCGCTTCCTCGCCGGCGACGCGGTGGCGGCTTCCATGCACTTGCATGCGCTCGACGATATTTCCGCCGACGCCAATGTCGCGGCCCTGGCCGCGCGCAGCGACGTCCAGGACGCGGTGCTGATCGGCTTCTGCCGCCGCGAGCAGGGCTTCGTGGTGGCGGCCGGCAATCCGCTCAAGCTCGCCAGCATCGACGACGTCATTGCCAAACACGCGCGCATGACGATGCGGCCGAAGGGGGCCGGTGCGCAATTGCTGCTGCTGGCGCTGTTGCAGCAGGCACGCCAGACCGTCGACAAACTCGTCACGGTCAGCCCTTTGTGCCCGACCGGGCCGGACATCGCCCAGGCGATCCGCGCCGGACGCGCCGATGCCGGGGTGGCGACGCGCGCGGTGGCGAATTCAGCCGGGCTCGATTTTGTCCCCGTCGTCTGGGAACCGTTCGACCTGCTGATGCGCCAGCGCGATTACTTCCGCCCGCCTATGCAGGCACTGCTGAAGTTTCTGCATTCGGATGAACTTAAAGGGCGCGCGCGGGAAATGGGCGGCTACGATCTGAGCGCCGCCGGTCAGGTGCGCTACATATGAGCGCGTTACGGATGAGCCACGGATTAGGCGTTTGCGCCGCCGCACGATAGGACAGCCGCATGAACAGCAACGCCGCCGACGCCTGGCCGACCGAACTGCGCCTGCACAAGGATCGCAAGACGCTGACCGTTTCATTCGACGGCGCGGGCAGCTTCGACCTGCCGGCCGAGTATCTGCGCGTGAAGAGCCCGAGCGCGGAAGTGCAGGGCCATTCGCCCGACCAGCGCAAGACAGTGCCCGGCAAGCGCGATGTCGGCATCATGGAAGTGCTGCCGGTCGGCAATTACGCGGTGCGGCTGGTGTTCGACGACATGCACTCGACCGGAATTTTCGGCTGGAACTATCTGCTCGATCTCGGCCGCAACCAGGCGCGCTACTGGCAGGATTATCTCGACGAACTGGCGGCCAAGAACATGACGCGCGATCCGCCGCCGCGGCGCAAATAGCCGCGCGCATCTAAGGTAGCCAGAGTCTAAGGCAACCGTGTCTTGCGCGACAGCGAATAGCCGAGCATCACCGCTTCGATCAGCATGGCGATTTGCATGTTGCGTGGGCTAGCCAGCACGCCTTCGGGTTTGTCGGCGACCACCGGTTTGGCGCGGTTCACCCCCCAGCACGGTCAGCACGATCAGCGCCAGGACGGCATAGATCGCCGCCATGATCATATAGGCATTGAGCGCGCCGAAATTGTCCGTCAGCGCCAGCGTGCCGGCGCCGTTGGCGTAATACAGCGCGACAACGGCGAACGCCGCCAGCAACGCGGCGCCAAGCGCGCGGCGCAGCAGGCGGCCGAACAGTTGATTGAACGTCACCGAGGCGAGGTCGTTGAGCTGCATGGCCTTTGCCTTTCGGGCTTGGCGCCTGCTTATGAACGCCGGCTCATGCCGTACAGGAAGCCGACGCCGGCGGCGATGGCCAGCATGGTCAGCGGACGGTTCTCGACTTCCTTGACGACCTTCTTGATCGCGTCGCCGCCGATATTCGCCGCCTTGTCGGTCACCGTGTCCGACACCGAATGCGCGCCGTCGCGGACGCGCTCCATAATGCCGGAAAGCGCATCGTTGACGAAATCGGAAATCTCGCCGGCGCCGCCGGACACTTCGCGCTTGGTCTGGCCGCCGAGGCGTTGCAGGCGCTTTTCCAGGTCGCTCATCAATTCCTGAATGGCGGCGATTTCGTCGGCGGTGGAAGCGGCTACTTTACTGCGCGTGCTCATGATTCCCCTCGAAGTTACAAAAATACCGGCGTGCCGGAACAACGCGGGTGCGCTGCAATAGTTCCATGACCCACCTAGCCGGGCAGATCCGGCTCGTCGGACGGGAAAATGTGCTGGAGCGCGACCATCGACACGATCAGCAGCGGAACGGCGAGAAACGCGCCGACCGGGCCCCACAGCCAGGTCCAGAAGATCAACGACAGGAACACGGTGAGCGGCATCAGCGTCAGTTGCCGCCCCATGATGCCCGGCGTGATGAAGTGCCCTTCCAGCGTGGTGAAGGCGAGGTAGGCCAGCGGCGCGATCACCGCATGCGTCAACGTCGGGAAGGTGACCAGCCCGACGGCGAGCAGCACCACCTGCATGATCAGCGCGCCGAGATAGGGAATGAAATTCAAGAGGAAGCCGAGCACGCCCCAGGCGACCGGGTTCGGCAGGCCGACGGCGAAGGCGATGACGGTCGCCGCCACGCCGACGGCAAGGTTGATCACCGCGACGACGCTGAGATAGCCGGTCAGGCTGCGCTCCATCGCGTTCATGATCCTGAGCGCGCGCAGGCGGCGTTTCTTGTCGTCGAACTGCGCGACGAGGGCGCTGCGCAGCCGGGCGCGGCCGAGCAGGAAAAAGAACAAGGTGCCGAAGAAGATCATGATCTGGCCGATCGCCGGCGTCACGAAAGTCAGCGCCGGCGTGACGAAGTTGACGATGTCGATGCCGAGGCCGGTCCTTTCGTGTTCCGGCTGGATGGCGTTACGCAGGTCCTGCATCGCCTGCAGCGGCCGATTGAAGTACTGGAATTTCTCCTTGATGGTGGCGCCGATTTCCGGCGCCTTGCCGATCCAGTCGACCGCCGGCGCCGCCAGCAGCGCGATCATGCCGTAGAAGATGATGACGACCAGCAGCCACAGCGCGATCGCCGTCACCAGCGGCGGCAGGCCGGCGACCTTGGTGCGCGCCTGCAACGGCCCAAGCATCAGGCCGATGACGACGGCGCAGGTGGCGGGCAACAGCAGCGGCCGGGCCAGTTCGAGCGCGGCGATGAAGACGATGAGGAAAATGCCGCAGAGCGAGACCTGCGATGCAGTCGACCAGCCGGACGGGTCGTAGACGGCGGGCGCGGCGTCGTCCGCCTGCGGGGAGACGCGCTCTTTCGCGCCCTGCTTCACGACCTGGCGAGTATCCAAGAAACACCCCTGCTAACGGAACGCGGGCGCAGGCCCGCGTCCGTGACCGGATGCGCCGCGCCGCTTGATTCCAGGGGTGATAACGGCGTGGAACCGGTTTGGTTGCGTGGGGGCGACATATAAAGTCCATGATCAGGGGTGTCTTACCCTGCACGGACCCTAATCAGGAACGGGCCGCGTCACGCGAAACCCGTTGCAGTCCCAAGCCTTGGCCTCAAAGGTCGCCTTAATAGCTTCGAGCTTATCCGTGAGGGTGACTTGGGAGACTTGGCCATTTTTGTCGAAAAAGGCCCGGACTCCCACGGCTGTATTAAACGCTGCCGGCGACGGTGCGTCCTTCCCAACTTTGAAACTGATGAACATCGCTACGGCGCCATCGAGATTGTTTCCGAAGTTGGTAGTTATCTCGGCGTAGCAACCAAACCGGAAATAGCCATTGCCGATAAATTTCTCGCTCAGTGCTTGTGCGTCGAGCGGCGGCAAGTCGAAGAATGCACCGGCATCAGTATTGTCCTTCACCAGGACCGTGGCGGCCATACTAGACTTAAGCCCGTTGATATACTTTGCAATCACCGTTCCATCCGGATTGAGATTTTTGGCAGACCGCGATAGTCCGCGAATAAAATCGTCCAAGACGCTTTCTAGGCGCGGAAGTGTGGTTGCAAACGCGCACTGGTGAGAGGCGGAGGAAAGCGGAGACTTGCTTGCTCCTCTGTTACGCGTTTGGGTTCGGGTATCGGCGCGCTTGTTGACGAGGGCCGCGTTATACTCCGAGACCGTGAACGCAAGGCCGTCGGCGTCGATTCCTGCCGCGTCCGCGAGTGCCCGCATGGTGTCGAGCGATACAGGCCGGTGACCGAGGCGGTGATGATCGTGGACACGTTGCGTCCGGCGCGGATGAACAGCGGCGGCAGCAGGCGCCGAGAAAGGGAATGAGAACGATCAGCGCAATTTTCTTTTTTAATGGTGGGCCTCGTCGGGCTGAATGCTGAAGAGGGCCTCTACGCCTTTTTATAGCTGGTCATCGCGCCCCCGCGCCCGGCAGGCAGACTCGTTGGGGATCCGACTGCCGGCGAAGTGCGTGGCGTGGCGTTCATGGCCGCAGTCGAATTGTCGCGTCACGCGAGCCGCGCCGCCTCAAATCCGAGCACCCCCGCGCCGGGACTTTAGTGCCGCGCGGCGCTGTCACTGTCAGAAAAAAAGGCGTGCCTAAGTTGTCATCTTGCCAGCCTGTCTTTACCTCTCTATACTGTATACTGGATACATATTTAGATGAGTAAAAACAGTTAGATAAGCATGAATAGACATCTCACAAGCGCCGCCGCTACCGCTGATCCCCCCGCATCGTCCGGGCTCCCAAGCTATGTCTCGGCGGCAAATGGCGCGCGTGTCACCGCGGAGCGCGCTTTGTGGCGAGCAGCCGATGGCGGGCATCTGAACCTGAGCCCGGGTCTAGGCCTCAAGGCCGAGCAGATCGCAAAAGATGTTCGGTCGCTTTGGCGGTATGCCGCCGCGATCCGCGTCGACGCCACTCATCCGATTACGCTCGGCGAGGGCTGGACGCCGCTGATCGCCAGCCAATGGGCCGGCCACCACACGCAGTTCAAGCTGGAATACGTAGCGCCTTCGGGGTCCTTCAAGGACCGCGGCACTTCGGTGCTCTTCACTTACTTGCGCAATGTCGGCGTCACGTCTGTGCTTGAGGACTCGTCTGGCAATGCCGGCGCCTCGATGGCCACGTACGCCGCCGCCGGCAACATGAAATGCCGCATTCTCGTTCCCGCTGCCGCGCCGCGCGCCAAGGTCGCGCAGATCGCAGCCATGGGCGCCGATGTGCAACTGGTCGACGGCAGCCGTCAGGACGTTGCGACCGAGGCGCTGCGGCAAGCCGAGCAGATCTTTTACGCCAGCCATAACTGGCAGCCCTTCTTTCTCGAAGGCACCAAGACGCTGGCCTTCGAACTTTGGGAGCAGCTCGGATTCAGTGCTCCAGACGCCGTGGTCGTGCCCGTTGGTTACGGCAGCAACGTGCTGGGGCTTTCGATCGGCTTCAACGAGTTGCTGCACGCCGGTGTCATCAAGAAGATGCCGCGTATCTATGCCGTGCAGGCGGAAAACTGCGCCGCCTTTCATACAGCCTGGCGCGCCGGCGTCGATCACTGGGTCAAGTTCGAGCCGAAGCCGACGGTCGCCGACGGCATTGCATCATTTCAGCCGGTGCGGATGAAGGAAGTGCTCAACGCCGTCCGCGAGTCCGGCGGCGAAGTGCTTGCGGTATCGGAAGCCGAGATTGCGACAGCGCTCGGCGAACTGGCCCGGCGTGGGTTTTTCGTTGAGCCAACATCGGCGACCGCGGGCGCGGCACTCACGCAATTGCATGCGCAAGGCCGGATCGGCGCGCAGGAACGCGTCGTCATGGTGCTGACAGGCAGCGGACTGAAGGCGGCGGAAAAAGTCGGCGATCTCCTCGGAGTGTTGCCGAAAAGCTGAAGACTTTGACTGCAAGCGGACGCGGAGGCAGGCGATGAATGTTCAGACCCCAGTGCCGGATATTGCCGCCGCGACCGACGGCATCAGCCGTCGCCTTTGCGAGTCTCTCGTCGATTGGAGCTATGACGACCTGCCGACGGACGTCGTGCAGACAATCAAATTGTTCGTGGTCGATACATTCGGCGTCATCGGCGGTGCGGCCAAGGCGCCCGGCATGGCCGAACTGAACCGGACCTTGTCGCGCTGGGAAACACAAGGCAGCGCCACCGGTCTGATCGGCAAGCGCCGCTACTCTCCGCCGAATGCCGCGCTTGCGAACGGCGCCGCCGCGCATGCTCTCGATTTCGACGACATGCATGATCCGGCCCGCATTCACGCCTTCTGCGTCATGCTGCCGACCATGCTCGCCGCGGCGGAGGATATCGGCAAGGTCAATGGGCGCGACTTCATTCTTGCCCTCGCGGTCGGCGCAGAGGTGCACGCCCGGCTCGGCTTCACCTGCTTCAACTCGCTCGGCAAAGGCTGGCACCCGACCATGACTCTCGGCACGCTGGCGGCTGCGCTCGGTGTCGGCCGCCTCCTCGGTCAGGATGCCAAGGGGCTGCTCAATACGCTGGGTCTCGCCATGCATCAGACCTGCGGAACGGCGCAGCCGATGCTCGATGGCGTGCTGGCGAAGCGGCTGGGCGCGGGTATCGCATCTCGCAATGCCGTGACCGCGGCTTTCCTCGCTAACGATGGAATCACCGGGCCGTTTCTTCCGCTGGAGGGCAAGGCCGGTCTGTTCCACCTTTTGGAGCGCGACGAGGTCAGGCCGCAGGAGCTCCTGGAAGATATCGGGCGCGAATGGCGCACGCGCGGCTATTCCGTGAAGCCTTATCCGTGCTGCCGCTGCAATCACACCTCAATCGATCTCGCGATCGGCCTGCGTGCGCGCGGCCTCAAGCCGCAGGACGTGCAGCGCGTCGACATCGGCCTTCCGCAGGTCAATTTCCAAACGGTCGGTCAGCCGTATGACGTCACGCGCGATTCGATCGTTCATGCGCAGTTCAATGCCGCCTACAGTTTCGCGCGCGCTCTGTCGGATGGAAAGGTCGATCTACAGACCTATACGCGACCCAATATCACCGATCCCGCGATCGCAGCGCTCGCAAGCCGCGTGCATGTTGCGTCCGATCCGAACGAAAAACCCACCGACATGGCGCCTTCGCACATCGTCGTGACAACAACCGACGGCGGCCGCATCGACGTCAGCGCACGGATCGTGCCCGGCAGCCCCGAAAGTCCGATGAGCGAGGCGCAGGTGCTCGACAAGTTCCGCGGCTGCATGGCGTTCGGCATGGGGCTCGGCAGCGATGCCGTCAACGGATTTTCCGATCAGATCATGAACCTGGAGAAGGTGGACGAGGTCGCGACGCTATGCGCCTCGTTCCCGACTTCGCAATGAGGCCCGGGACCGCGCGGAGCGCGGGCGATGTAACACGATTGCTGGCACGCTTCATGCAAAGCAAACGTGTCGGAACCGACGCATCGCGCGCTGTCGCGGTCTTATGCAACCAGACTATGGCCACCAAGAGAAAGCGATAGGAGCATTGCGATGTATGGATGGCGGGGCAGAATTGGACTGCTGGTTCCTTCGATCAATACGACGATGGAGCCTGAATTCTGGCGCATCGCGCCGCCGGGTGTTTCCGTGCACACCGCGCGCATTGCCGGCGGCCGTCACGGTACGCCGGAGGAACTGCGCAACATGGAGAAAGAGTCGCGTTCGGCCGCCACGCGCATCGCGAATGTCGAGCCTGATGTCGTCGTCTATGGGTGTACGTCAGGCAGCTTTTTCGAAGGGCCGGCATGGAACGACATGATCTGCGAAGAACTCACCAAGATCACCAAAGCACCGGCGGTAACCACGGCGGGCGCGATGGCGGACTGCCTTGTGCGCAACGGCCATCGCAAGGTCGACGTCGTGACGCCGTATGTCGATGTCACCAATGAGCGGCTCAAGCAGTTCCTGCGCGCCAAGGGCGTCGAAGTCGCTTCGCTCGGCACCTTCGACATGCTCGACATGTTCGATCACGCCAAGATCGAGCCCGAACAGATTTACAGCAAGGTCAAGGAAAGCGTGACCAAGGACGCCACCGCGGTGTTCGTCGCTTGCACGCAGCTTCGTGCCCTTGAAGTCATCGACATGCTCGAGCGCGACCTCGGCCGCCCGGTCTATTCCGCGATCCAGGCGACCGCCTGGGCCGCCTATGAGGCCATGCGCGTCGATCCCGCCATCACGAATTGCGGCAGTCTGCTGCGTTCGCTCAGCGAGCCGAAATCGCCGGGGGCTTCGGCCTTCAAGAAAAGTGCGTAATCGTGCGCGCCCGGGCCGGCGGGCGGCACATCTGTTGAAACCTCACGTCAATAAAGGGACACGGCCATGAAGCATTTCGGAAAAGTCGTTGCACTGATCGCGGGTCTTGCCGCATCGCAGGCGGCGCCCGCCTGGTCACAGCAGCGCATGACCATCGCCACCGGATCGAGCGGTGGCGTCTACTATCTCTGGGGCGGAGCCCTGGCCAAGATCTGGTCCGATAACATCAAGAACCTGACCGTCAACGTCGAGGCCACCACCGGCCAGACCGTTAACCTGAAGCTTCTGGAAGCCGGGCAGGGCGAACTGGCGATGAGCAATATCGCCGCCTCTTACGAAGCCTGGACCGGTACCGGTGACTTCAAGGGCCGCGAATATCGCAAGCAGCGCGCCATGTTTGCGATGTATCCGAGCTATTATGTTGCCGCCGCGCTGACAGACGCCGGCATCAATTCGCTCGAGGACCTGAACGGAAAGCGCGTTTCTTTCGGCACCCCGAAGGGCACGATCGACGTGTACGGCCGCGTCATGCTTGATGTGCTCGGCATCAAGCCAGCCAGAATTCTCAACAGCGGATGGCCGGATGTCGCCGGTCAGATCGGCGACAAGCTTAGCGATGCGATCCTGGTCATCGGCGGGCAGCCGTGGCCCGCGGTGCGCGATCTAGAGACGACGCGCTCGCTTAAGTTCTTCGATCTGACGCAAGCGCAGATCGACAAGTTGCATAAGGCCTACCCGTACTTCGTCGGCGAGCCGCTGCCGGCGAAGCTCTACAAGAACCAGCCCGAGAATTACAACTCGCTGGCCTTCTGGAACATCATGAGCGTCAGCGCCGACGTTTCGGACGACATCGTTTACCAGATGATGGATTCGATGGTGAAGAATTTCGACGTCATCAAGACGACGCATCCGAGCACGGCCGCGTTCTTCAAGCTGGCGGACGTTGTTCGTGTGTCGCCAATTCCGCTGCATCCGGGCGTGATCAAGTATCTCAAGGATAAAGGCATCGACGTTCCGAAAAATCTGATTCCCTGATCTGACTTTCGGAGCCGCCTTCTGGCGGCTCCGGCTATCCTTGGCGGAAGAACAAACGGAGACGATCGTGTCTGATACCTTGGTGGTCGAGCCGAATGACATTGGCCCGTTTGAGCCGGTCCTCCGTCACGTCCGAACCGCCATCGCGGTTGCGATGTCGCTGTTTCATATATGGGCGCTCGGCTTTACCGTTCTGCAGCCCTGGTTTCTGACCGCCATTCACATCCTCTTCGCGACCGTGCTGATCTTTCTCTACTTCCCGCTGCGGGCCAGCAGCATTCCGCTGCGGCTGCTCGACATCGCCTGCGCGCTGCTGGCGGTCGTCACCTATCTTTACGTTCTCTACGACTATGAAGGCCTTCTCGGGCGGGCCGGTTTCTTCCCCAATACGCCGGACCTCATTTTTGGCATTTCATCGGTGTTGCTGACTTTGGAAGTCACGCGGCGTACAACAGGGTGGGCGATGCCGATCGTCGCGATCGCGGCGCTCGTCTATGCGCGCTACGGCGATGCGCTTCCCGGCATCCTCGGTCACCGCGACTATTCCGCCGAGCGCATTGTCAGTTTCGTATTCGGACTTGACGGTATCTTCTCGTCTGCGCTGCAGGTCTCGGCGACCTATATTTTCCTGTTTGTCCTGTTCGGCGCATTTCTGCAGACTTCGGGCGCCGGCGAGTTTTTCCTCAAGCTCGCGTCGAGCGCCGTCGGCACCATCCGCGGCGGTCCGGCAAAGGTGGCGATCTTCGCCAGCGCGCTGTTCGGCACCATCTCCGGCAGCGCCGTCGCCAATACCGCCAGCACCGGCGCCGTTACGATTCCGATGATGAAGCGAAGCGGCTATCCGGCCCATTTCGCCGCCGCCGTCGAGGCCGTGGCTTCGACCGGCGGTCAGATCATGCCGCCCATCATGGGTGCGGGCGCCTTCATTATCGCCGATATCGTCGGCGTGTCGTATTGGACGGTCGCGATCGCGGCGATCATCCCGGCGCTTCTCTTCTTCGCGACCGCATATTTCGGGGTCGATTTCGAGGCCCAGAAAAGAGGTCTGCGTGGCCTCGATCGCTCCGAATTGCCCGTGTTCCGGCAGGTACTGATGGCAGAAGGCTATCTTCTGCTGCCGATTCTGGTGCTGCTGTTCTCGCTGACTGTTCTGCTGAATAGCCCGATCCGGGCGGCTCTTCTCGCTGTCGCCGCCACGGTCGTCGTCAGCTTCTGCCGTGCGCATACGCGCCTCGGCCCCAAGAAGCTGATCGAGGCGTTGACGGCGGGCGCGCGCGGTGCGCTCGAAGTCGCGGCGGCCTGTGCCTGCGCCGGCATCGTTGTCGGCGTTCTCAATCTGACCGGCCTTGGCCAGATCATCGCGTCCGTCGTCGTCGATCTGTCTCAAGGGATCGTGCTGCTTGCGCTCGTTCTTTCGATGGTGGTTTGCATCGTGCTTGGGATGGGCCTGCCGACCACACCGGCTTACATCATCGCCGCGTCCGTGGTGGCGCCCGGCCTGATAAAGCTCGGCGTGCCACCGTTGCAGGCGCATCTCTTCGTGTTCTATTTCGCCTGCATCGCGGTGATCACACCGCCGGTCGCGCTCGCGTCCTATACCGCTGCCGCCATCGCCAAGGCCCCGCCGATGAAAGTCAGCATGACCGCGGTCAAGCTTGGCATCGCGGCCTTCATCATTCCGTACTTCTTTGTGTTCAACGAGGCGTTGATCGGGCAAGGTACGATTGTGCAGGTCGGGATCGCCTTGGCCACCGCGCTTGTTGGAATTTACTTCCTCGCCGCCGGCGTTGCGGGTTACTTCCTGCGGCCCTTGCCTTGGCTGGTGCGCCTCTGCTTCATCGTCGGGTCCGTTCTGCTGATCAAGCCGGGCTGGATCACCGACGCCATCGGCGTGGGTTTGGTCATCGGCGGATTCGCGTTCGCCGTCATGACGCGCAAGAAGATGCGCTCGGCCGCGGTCACCCAGTGACGAATTAGTTCGGAAGGAAAAGGCCGCCGGCGATCAAGCGCCGGCGGCGCGGGCTTTGATGAAGCTCGACGCGTTGCGGTCGACCGACCATGTCCTGGCCAGTTCGATCACGGCATCGATATCGTCATTGTTGTTATAGATGTGCGGCGAGAAGCGCAGCATGCCGCGCCGGATGGTGGCGCGCACGTTGTTCGCCAGCAGATACTGATGGAAGCCGGTCACCGCCGGATCGTCGGCCTTGTCGTGCTTGTCGCTGAGGTCGGCGCCGATGGTCACCATGTGCGCGCGCTCAGGCGCCGATGCGCCGCCGAACACGGGAAGGCCGGCATTCTCCAGGCCGATCGCCAGACGTTGAGAGAGCCCGCATGCGTGCTTTTCCACGGCGTCGATGCCGATCGCCTGCAATTCCTTGAGCGAGCGCTCGATGGCAACCGCTGCGATATAGTTATGGTTGCCGACGTCGAACCGGCGTGCGCCCTTTGCCAGCTCATAGTGTTCGAGGTCACCGCTGGCCGCCTCGTGACCGGAGCCGAGATCGACTCCGAAGCGCGACAGATAGACCGGCTGAAGCTGCGACGCGATTTCGTGCCGCACATAGAGGAAACCGGCGCCGTAAAGACCGAGCAGGCCCTTCTGCATCGAAGATGCCATGACGTCGATATTCTGCGCCACGACATTCGTGGCCAGGATGCCGATGGATTGGGCCGCGTCGATCACCAGGTAAACGCCGCGCCGGCGGCACTCGGCGCCGAGCACGGCGACTGGAAAGCGGAATCCAGGCGAGAATGAAACGGACGACAATGTGACGACGCGCGTGCGGCTGTCGATTGCGCCAACAAGCTTGTCGAGCGGGATTCGGCCCTGCTCGGGGGCGACGATCTTGAGCTCGATCCCCTTAAGCTTGGCAAGGTTGCGCCACGGAAAGATGTTGGCCGGATGCTCCAGCGTTTCGCAGATGACGACATTATCGCCGGCCTGCCACGGCATCGCCGTTGCAAAGGCGTTGATGCCGTCGGATACGTTCTTGCTGAAGCTGATCTCGTCGGCCGTGGCGCCGATGAATTCGGCGAAGCGGACGCGCGTCCGTTCGACCTGCTCGAACAGCGCCGCCTTGTCGGCGCCCTCAGTCATGCGATGGTCGAGATAGCGATCGACGGCTGCCCGCACCGGGCGCGATATCAGACCGCGCGCCGCGACATCGAGATAGACGAGTTTCTCGGTCGCGGGAAACTGGGCGCGGAGATTGGCGATGGCTTGCGTGGTGTCGTCCATGTCGATCAACCTGTCCAGCCGTAGGCTTGTTCGGCGCCTTGGAGCGTCAGGCGGTCCTCGCTGACGTCGCTGGCGATAGCGTCGCGCGTGCGGCAGCGTGCCGGTCCGTAGGCGCCGCCGCCCGGGGTGCGGATCGAGAGCACCGCGCCTTTCGGCAGATCGACGTCGGAGGCGGCTGACGACAGCACCCGCTCTTCCGGCGTGCCCGGGTTGAGCACGAAGACGCCGACCTCGCCGGCCAAGCCGCCGTCATAACCCGGCGCCGGAACGTGTTGACGCTCGGACGACAGACTGACCTGAATTCCGTCATTGAGCGCGCGATATTCGCGGATCACGCCCATGCCGCCGCGGTGTTCGCCGGTGCCGCCGGAGCCGTCGCGCAGCGCGTAGCGCTCCATACGTAAGGGATAGGCGTGCTCAAGCGCTTCGAGCGGCAGATTGGCCGCGCCTGACGCATGCACGCGCACCGCATCCATGCCGTCGCGGTAAGGACGCGCGCCCATGCCGCCGGCAATCGTCTCATAATTCACGAAGTAATCGTTGCTGCGCGGATCCGGCCCGGCAAAGACGACAAGATGATGCGGTCCGCAGCCCGCGATCGAGCGCTCCGGCATCGCCTGCGACAGCGCGTGCGCGATCATGTCACCCAGGACGCCGCAGGAGATCGAGCGGCAGCCGACCGGCGCGGGCGCCACCGGCTGAACCAGCGTGCCCCGCGGCGCGCGGATGTCGATGGCGTCGAAATAGCCGGCGTTTGTCGGCACGTCGGGGTCGAGCAGGCTTTTCACCACCGTATAGACGGTCGCGATCAGCGCCTGGTTGGGGATATTGCGCGCCCACGACAATTGCGGGGCCGTGCCGGCGAAGTCGAGGATCAACTGGTCGTTGCCGACCGTGAGCCGAAGCGCCAGCCGCGCGGTTTCGCCTTCCTTGTCGCCGTCGAGGAAGTCCTCGGCCGTATAGACACCGGCCTTAATCTTGCCGACCGCGGCGACGAAACGCTTGCGGGTGAATTCGAGATAGGCGTCGATGGTCGCCTCGGTCTGCGCGCCGTAGCGGTTGAACAGCCCGGTCATGCTGCGAATGCCGGTTACGTTGGCGGCGAATTGCGCACGCAAGTCGCCGATGCGTTCATCCGGCGTGCGTGAGTTCAGCAGGATGATCTCCATGATGTCCTGCTGAATTTCGCCCTCCCGCATCACGCGGACGGCCGGCAACCGGAGACCTTCCTGAAAGATCGAGCGGCAGACAGCCGCCTCGCTGCCCGGCACCATGCCGCCGACATCCGAATGATGGGCGATGTTGGCGACATAGGAGACGATGCGGCCCTGCCAGAACACCGGAGCGATAACGTTGATGTCCGGAAGATGCGATCCGCCGCCGCTATAGGGGTCGTTGGCGAGGAACATGTCGCCGGGGCGGATGGTGTCTTCCGGAAACCTCTTCTTGATCGCCTCGATCGCGCCGATCATCGAGCCGAGATGGATCGGAACCCGGTGCGCCTGAGCGATCACGCGGCCGCGGGCGTCGAAGATGGCGGTCGAGCAGTCGTTGCGCTCCTTGATGTTGGGCGAGAAGGAGGTGCGGATCAGCGTCGCGCCCATCTCCTCCGAGATCGAAAGCAGATGGCGCGAAATCACCTCGGCGGTGATCGGATCGACGGCGGCGGATGCGCTCATGCTGTTTTTCCTTCGATCGGCAACTGCACCATGATGTTTCCCACCGGGTCGACGGTAATATCCGCCTTCGGAGGAATCACTGTGGTCGCATCCATTTGTTCGATGACGGCAGGCCCTTGTAACGTTATGGCGTGCGGCATGCGGTTGCGATGATAAATCGGTGTCGGCACGAAGCCGGTGGAGGGAAACCAGACCGGACGTTGCTCGATCAGCGCATCCGATAGCGCCGCGGACGTCGCGACGGCCGCGCTGTCGGGGGCGAGCGGGCGCGTAACGGTGACGCCCATCCGTAGATTGACGATCTCCACCAGCCGCTCCGGCATGCGGTAACCGTAGACCTGGTCATGAGCCTGATGGAAACGTTCGACCAGTGCGTCGAGCACGCCGAGGGTAATCCGGTCCGACGTGAGCGCCACGGCAAGTTCGAAGTTCTGACCGAAATAGCGCAGATCGACATGCCATTCGTAGACCACGTCGGCTTTGCCGGCTTGCTCGGTCGCGAGCCAGCCTTTGGCGCGATCGGCCAGTTGAGCCAGACCGGCATTGAGAACGCCGATGGACTCGCTGTTGGCCAGCGCCAGCCGCGTCAGGCTGAAATCCGCGCGCGTGTCGGCATGAAGCAGGCCAAGCGCCGACAGGATACCGGGTCTTTGCGGCACGAACACTTGCTGCATGCCGATCATGGTCGCGACGTCGCAGGCGTGCAGGGGGCCGGCGCCGCCAAACGGCATCAATGCGAACCGGCGCGGGTCTTCGCCTTGTTCGACCGAGATCACGCGCACCGCGCCCATCATGTTGACGTTGACGATTTCGAGGATACCGGCCGCGGCCTGGACCAGATCGATGCCCAGGCGCTCGCATAAATGCGTTTCGATGGCGGCGCGCGCGCGGTCCGGAAAGACCGGCATGCGGCCGTCAAGCAGGGCCGTTTGATTCAGCCGCCCGAGAACCATGTTGGCGTCGCTGACGGTCGGCAACTCGCCGCCGCGTCCGTAACAGGCGGGGCCGGGCACGGCACCAGCGCTCTTCGGTCCAACCTTGAGCAGGCCGCCCGGATCGACCCAGGCGAGGCTGCCGCCGCCGGCGCCGATGGTGTGGATGTCCAGCGTGCGCGTGCGTACCGGAAAGCCGCCCATCTCGCGGACGCTCTTCTTGCCCGGCTTGCCGTCCTTGATCAGGGCGACATCGGTGGAAGTACCGCCCATGTCGAAGGTGATGACATCGGGAACGCCGGCACTTTCGCCGAGCGTGGCTGCGCCGATCACGCCGCCGGCCGGACCCGAGAAGAACGTGTTGATCGGGAATTTGCGCACCGTGTCCGGTGACACCGCGCCGCCATTCGATTGCATGATCAGCGGGCGGCCCGGGATGCCCAAATCTGCAACGCCGCGTTCAAAGCGTTCGAGGTAACGGTCGATGATCGGCAGCAGGCTGGCGTTGACGGTCGTCGTGGCAAAGCGCTCGTATTCGCGGAATTCGGCGAGAACGTCGGACGAAGTGCAGAGATAGACGTCCGGCCAGGCCTCGCGAACGATCTCGGCGGCGCGCTGCTCATGCGCCGGATTGGCATACGAGTGCAAAAAGCAGATGGCGACGGCGTCGCAGCCGAGCCGCTGGAGTTCGCCGACGGCCGCGCGCACGCCGGCCTCGTCGAGAGGCGTCAAGACCTCACCGACATTGTCGACCCGCTCAGTCACTTCGCGCCGGGCCGCGCGCACCGCCGGCGGTGTGGGCTTTTCGACGTCGAGATTGAAGAAGCTGGGGCGGCGCTGGCGCGCCAGTTCGAGAATATCGCGGAAGCCGGCGGTGGTGATCATGCCGGTATAGGCCCATTTCCCTTCGAGCACGGCGTTGGTCGCGAGCGTGGTGCCGTGGCAGACGAATTTCACCGCCTCGGGCTTGGCGCCAGCGAGGTCGAGGATCTCCCGCATGCCTTGCAGGATTCCGCGCGAGGCGTCGTCCGGCGTCGTCGGGGTCTTGTGGAACCAGTAGGCGCCGGTCGAAAGATCGGCGAGGGTCAGATCGGTGAAGGTGCCACCGGTGTCGATGCCTATCCAAACTGTGTTCAAGTCTATGGTCCTACTCGATAAATGATGGATACTGTATACACAATAACGGCCGGCTTGGCAACCGCCAAGACAATTGTTCACCGCGGCAATTGGGGTTGCCTTCAAAGCGGTTGGCGGGCCGGGATCGGATGACCGCTGCGGCCGAAGACGCCAAAACCGGCCACACTGCGGGTTGGCGCGGACCCGGAGGCGTCTCGCGGACGCGCAAACGGCCTTAAGATTCGCCGAGCGCCTTGGCGATGCGGCCCATATTCTGGCCGGTGGCGAAAAGATGCTCTTCCATGCGCCGGGCGGCGCCGGAAGCATCGCCGGCCTTCAGCAGCTCGAGAATTTCCCCGTGATCCTTCTGCGTGCTTTCCAGATGCTCGGCATAGGGCCGCACGATTTCCGGATTGTTCGCAGCGACCATCAGGGACGAGCGTGCGTAAAGGATCATGCGGCTCAAATTGCTGAGCAGGCCCTGCAGATACGGATTGCCGCAGAACTGCACGATTGACTGATGAAATTGCGTGTTGAGCTTGAACGCGCGCTCGAACTTCTTGTCGGCGACCGCCTGGTCCGTCTGCTCGAACAGCTGCGTCAGCTTTTCGAGCTGCTTCTTGGAAATGTTTTCCGCTGCTTCACGCACCGCGAGACTTTCCAGCACGGCACGGCAACGATAGAGGCTTTGCAGGTCGTTGGCGCTGATCCGCAGCACTTCGTAGCCGCCCCGCGTCAGCGGCAACAGAACGCCGTCCTGCTGCAACTTGCGCATCGCCTCGCGCACCGGCGTGCGGCTGACATTGAGCTTCGCCGACCATTGCAGGTCGCTCAGCCGCGCCCCGGGCTTGATCTCGCCGGAGACGATGCGCGACCAGAGCGCCTCGTAGACCTGGTCGTAGAGCGGGTCGCTGCGGTTGACGGACGGCATGGAAACTGGGCCTTGGAAAAGTCGCTTGGCGGAAGGACGGTTAGCGGCCCAATCCGCGATGAATCGCGCCGCCCGGCTGCATATTGCGCGATTGTCTTCCTAGAGGCGAGCCGTATTGCGCCTTCATCCAAAGCTTTGAAAGTTCAGAGGGAAAGCGGCCGTTTGTATTTGTCGGATATGGTGCCGTCGACGATCATTCCGCCCGCCAGCATGGTCCGCCAATAGCCAATATCGGCCATGTGGACGATGTTGTTTTCCAGGCTGCGGACCATCAGTTCCCCCTCGCCGGAGTGCCCGGCCGCGATATGCGCCACCTCTTCCGGCAGGCCGACGAGCAGGCACAGGAATGCGCCATAGGTCGGATGCCGCATCGAAGGCATGCCGAAGCGGGCCGGGCTGTCTTGCCAGCGCTTGCGGTTGTCCGGGTCGTACTCCCATGGCTTGCCGACGTCGTGGCATATGCCGCCGGCGACGACGATGTCGCGGTCGATTCTGAGATCGGGATTGGAGCGGGCGAACTCATCGGCGATGACGATGGACAGGCGGGTCACGCCACGGATGTGGTCGGTCTGATCGCCGCGCTTGAGGACCATTTTGCTCGGATTGCCCGAAGGCGGGATGGCGCTGATCGAAGGATAGCTGCTGTTGGCGAGAGCGATCGCCCAGGCCTCAACCGATTTATCGCGCAGGCTTTGGTCGCGCATTTCCGCCAACTCCGGCAGTTCATCGCGCACGCGCTGGCGCAATTCGTCGGTGACGTTGCTCATCAAGCTTTGCAGATGTTCGAATGCCATCGTGGTTCTCCTGAAGTTGAAATGACTTGCCCGCTGACCGGATACGCTGACGGCTCACCAGCCTGCGAACCGCCTCCATGTGGCGGTGACGACGTCGGAATCCTGGTCGGCTATGACGTTGTAGTGGTCGTGCTGTGCGGCGGTGGCACAGGCATGATTGGGAAGGATGCGGACCCTGGTCCCGATCGGCAGGTCGGGAAGCGTCGCGTTGCTGCCCGGCCGAACGGCAATGATGCCCTGTTCCTGATTGACCTCGACCACAATCAGGTCCCGGTACGGTTTGCCGTTCGTGTCGGTAACGATGCCGTAGCCCTGATCGACGGTCTGGCGGGCGGTGCCGCGATCTCGCGACAGGCTCATCCAGCCGGCATCGACCAGTATCCAGCCATTGCTGGGCTGATGTCCGATGACGCTGGCAAGAACGCTGGCGGCAATGTCGTCGGTGGTGCAGACGCCGACGCCGTTCATCACCAGATCGAAGAACACGAAATTGCCCGCGCGCACTTCCGTGATGCCCGTGAGGTCGCGCGCGTAATGCGCGGTCGGCGTTGAACCGACGCTGACGATGGCCACAGGAAGCCCGAAGTTGCGCAATGTTTCAGCGCAGGAAACGGCTGCCGCGCGTTCCTGCTCGGCGGCCGCCTCCAGGGCGGCCTTAGTATTTAAGGCGTAGGAACTGCCGGCATGGGTCATGACGCCGCGCAGCGCGCCCGCCGCGTGCAGGGTGCGTCCGATCTCGATCAGGCGCGCCGTATCCCGTGGCCGCACACCGGCGCGGTGGCCATCGGAATCGATTTCGATCAAAGCGGGTATTGCGGCGCCCTCGGCGCGCGAGCGTTCGGCCACTGCCTGCGCCGCCTCGACACTGTCGAGCACAATCGACAGATCGACGCCACATCGGCGTAAGGCCATGACACGGTCGAGCTTGGATGGAACGATGCCGACCGCATACATCATGTCGCGGACGCCGGCATCGGCGAAGACTTCCGCTTCCCGGAGCGTCGACACCGTGGCCGGGCCTTGCGGGGTGTCCATCAACAAGCGAGCAATCTCGACGCATTTCGGCGTTTTGAGGTGCGGTCTCAGCGGCACGCCGAGGCTCTTCAACCGGCTCTTGAGCCGGCCGATATTGCGCCGCATGACGCTCTCGGTGAGCAGCAGGCATGGCGTGGTGAGGTCGCCGACGCGCTCGGCCTCGCGGCGGGGAGTGGTCATGGCAGCTCCGGATTCATAACCGTCATGATGGTGGCGACGGCCTTCGACGGTATGTATCCTGTATACTAGATTCACAAGGGTTTCATCAGAGATTCCAGCAAGATTCCAACGAGTCCGCTCACCACAACCGAGCCGGGTTCGCTAAAATTCGGGAGAAAAGCCAATGGCCAAAGGCATCGAGAGCAATCCGGGCGGGATGGCGAAACCGGGCGGGCACTACAGCCATGCCGTGTCGGCCAATGGCTTCGTGTTTGTATCCGGACAACTGCCGATCACGCCTGACGGCGTGAAGCTCAGCGAGGCGCCGTTCGAAGACCAGGCCGGCCAAGTCCTGGCCAACGTCGCGCTGGCCTTGCAGGCGGCAGGCAGTTCGATCGAGCAACTGGTACAGGTGCGGGTCTACGTCACGGACATCGCGTCATGGCCGGCGTTCAATTCGATCTATGCGGCGTGGGCGGGCTCAACGAGGCCGGCGCGTGCCGTCGTTCCCGTTCCCGAGCTGCATTTCGGTTTCAAGATTGAGGTCGAGGCGGTCGCCCTGACGGGCTTGTGATTGATACAGATTTCGAAGGTGATCGTGCGAATTAACTGACTGAATTAAATTTCTATCGGTTTTCAACGGTTTTGCTCGGCGCCGCATTGCTGCCTTGAGTGTTGTCTGCACCACAAAGCAACCGTTAGGCGCAGCCCCGTGGTACCCCAGAAGCTTCCAAGTTGCCGTCAGCGGCGTGACTGATGCCGCCTCAGTTGGCGGCTTCTTTCATTTCAACGGCACCAAGTTGGGCGCTCTGGAGTATCGAGGCCGTGAAAGGGCTTTATATCGAAGGGCGCGAAAGGGCTTTCGCCGTGAACCGCCGGCCGCGCGAATCACGTTGATGTTACTTGTATTGAAGAAGAAGAGTATTTGATCCTGAATTGGACAGAGCGGGGCGGCCCGGCTGTTATGCCCGAGAAGGCCGGCTACGGAAGCAAATTGACCACCCGCGTTATCTAGGCAGAACTTGACGGTACGATCAACAGAGAGTGGCCGCCGGAGGGCGTCGTGGTAACCGTGCGTATGCGCAAAGACCGCCTCCCAGTGTAAGCTCACGTTATCGCGGCCTGAATGAAATCCGTATGTGCGATAGTCCGCGGCACGAGTCGGACATACTGCCAACGTTCAGCATCCTCGGCCATTGTCCCATTTGGCACTTTGTCGTCAAGAAACCCTGCGGCATCCCAAGTGTTGACACTGATCTGCATGAGCCAGTGGCCGCGGTATGACGCAGTGTAAGTGGCGTCACGCGTGGCTGAGGCAGTCAGTTCTGTGCGGGTGAATTGCGTTTCGTCCGGCGTTATTGATTCGCCCATCCGTGCCGGCATGTCGGAAGTAGCCCGTGTTGAAATGGTCGGCTGGATCGTCGCCAGCCTGCCGGTTGGACGCGTCGGTGTTGCCAATGACATCTAGATTGGCGTTTATGACCATCGGCCTTGCCCCGGGGCACAAGGCGGACACCTTGGACTCAGGTCCGCTTCTGACGGTGGGCTCAATTGGTCGGCGCAACACTCTAATCTTTTAGCAAAGATGGAGTGTGGGCATGAAACGGCGACGTCGCGTCAATTGCTCAGTGGCCCAGCGGTCCGAGATTTGGGATCGCTGGCAGGCCGGCGAGCCGATGAGTTCGATCGGACGCAGGTTTGACCGGGATTCCTCGTTGGTCTTCTCGGTGATCTCGCCGACCGGTGGCATCCGTCCGCCGGATAGGCACCGTGCCAAGCAGTCGCTCACCCCTTCTGAACGAGAGGAGATCTCTCGTTGGCTCATCATGCGGCGCTCGTTGCGGTCGATCGCGCGCCATTTGAGACAATCTGCGTCGAGCATCAGCCGTGAAGTGCAGCGCAATGGCGGTGCGGATCGCTATCGAGCGGCAAGATCCGATCAGGCCGCGTGGGATAGGGCGCGGCGTCCCAAGCTTTGCAAGCTGGCTTGCCGCCCGTTTCTGAGGCGGACAGTATCAACTCTGCTGCGGCGGCAATGGTCACCGGATTAGATTGCAGGCTGGCTGAAACGCACATATCCGATGGAGCTTCAAAGCAGGTGTCACACGAGACGATCTATCGAAGCCTGTTCATTCAGGCGCGCGGAATGCTGAAAAAGGAGCTTCTTGAGCACCTGAGGGCGAGGCGCACGGTCCGCCGATCCAGGCACGCCAGCATGAAAAGAAACGGGCTCGGCCAGATCAAGAACGCCGTATCCATCAGCCAACGACCACCGTCTTTTGAAGATCGTGCGGCCCAAGCCACTGGGAGGGCGACTTGATCGGCGGGTCGGGCAACAGCTATG
>JAUSBQ010000321.1 GCA_030651965.1 Pseudolabrys sp.
GGGGCGCGCTATAGCATTTCCGGCGCAGGTGTGGTCTGCCTGTCAGGGGGCGCGTCGCGCGGTGCCCACGCAGATGGAAAGCGCAGCGCGGGCAACGGGGGTACTGCCGTGAAGCTCATGGTTCTCTATATCGTGTTCGTCGTGGTTGGCAATTTCGGTTCCTTCCTGATCGGCAAAACCGTGGAACAGTGGTCACCGGCCAGCAGTCTGCCGGTGTTTCTGACCTGTTTTTTCCTGGTCTTTTGGCTGGCCTGGCGCCTTGCGGTGCGCCTGTCGGAACCCAAAATCGCGTAATTTTCGACCCAGCGCGGTTCTTTTGAGAGAATCAGGAACCGCATGCCACCTTCGGGGGTTTCCTCCTTCGAGACGCCGAATTCCGTCCCGGAACCCAAGGAGATGACCATGACAGACCCCCGCTATACCGATCCGCGGCTTAATCCGCGCAACGACGACCCGACCCTCATCACGCCCACGACGGTGGTGAACGCCGAACGCACGAGCGGCCCTTGGGGCTGGATCGCCGGCTTTGCCGTCGTCGCGTTGATAGCCTTCGTGGTTATCGCCGGCTGGAATAACAGCTCGAACACGGCCAGCAACGCCGGCAACCCGACGCCGGTTGCGTCCGACACCGCGCCGATGCGCAACGTGACGCCGCCGACCACCACCGGCTCCGGCTCGACCGCGCCGCTGACCAATCCGGCACCGTCGGCGACGCCGACCGCGCCTTCGGCGACACCGTCGACGCCGCCAGCCACGCCCGCTCCGCGGCAGTAAGCGGCGGTCGATTGTCTAGAGAGATTACGTCCGGCGCCGCGATGGCGCCGGACGATACTTGCGTCAGGTCTGGAACGCCGGATCGATCGGCACGCGATAGCCATTGACCAGACGGTTGGTTTCGTTGGCCATGCCGGTCACCGCCATCAACTCGCCGAACATCGCCTCAGACATGCCCGCCTTGCGCGCCGCCGCGCTGTGGCTGGCGATGCAATAGCCGCAGCCATTGGTGACCGACACGGCGAGATACACCATCTCCTTGGTTAGCGGATCGAGCGCACCGGGCGCCATGATCTCCTTGATGCTGTCCCAGGTGCGCTTGAGCGTCGCCGGATCGTGCGCCAGATATTTCCAGAAATTGTTGACGTCGGGCACGTTGCGCGACTGCTTGATGTCGTCATAGACCGCGCGCACGGCGGCTGAGGCGTCGGCATATTCGATCGGCGTTGGCATGAGGCGTCATCCTGTGAGCAGAGCTGATCTGCGCACGATTATGATGACATCGCGGCGCACGGCAAGGCCGCCGCGTCACGCCGGCCATGCGCGCGACCGCTTAGCGCTTCAAGCCTGGAGCCCGACGAAACCGCGCAGCTCTTTCACCGTCGCCTCGGCGTCCTTGGCTTCCTCGGTGGTCAGCACCAAAGTCTCGCCGGATCGGCGGTGCAACACGCTGTGATAAAGCATCGCGCCGGAAGCGCCGTCCTTGTTGGATTTCACCGCGATGTCGTCGATGTCGGCGAGCGCGAACTCGACCGGCTTCTTGCTCCAGAGCAGGACTTTCCGTTGCAGCGCCGCCGTGCCGGAATCCTTGTCGAGCGTCAACGTCGTCGAGCCTTCCTTGAGCACGAGCTTGCGCGATGTATTCTCGATGTTGGCCATGGCAGGTCCCCTTGATTGGTTTCCTGCCGCGCATCATAGCAAAAATCGCGCGGGCGGCGTTGCGACCCGCTGACGCGGACGCGAATAGGACCGCATGCCTTTTGGATGTCAATTGAGCGGTCGAAGAGCGCCGCCGGCCGAGGCGGCTTTATGGACGGCGGCATCTCGGCTATGATTTTTTCAATGTCCCTGCCCGGTCGGCGTTACGTACCGAGGTGCATTCGTGTGGCAGTCGTTTCAAAAGACAATCGTGGCGCACCTCGCGGCCTCAGGTCTTATCTTTATTGGACTGATTGCCACTGCGTCGCCCGCACGTGCCCAGTGCGGTTCGCCGCCTGACCCGCGCAGCAACACCGCCGGTTATGCCAGTTGGTGCAGTTGCATGGGCGGCTCCTACAATTATCAAACGACCGCCTGCACCGGCGCGACCGGGCCAAAGCGGCCCGGCGGCGGCGCCGCCAGCGGCGGCAACAACTGGCCGGCACAGCACTGGTATTGCCGCGCCCGCGCCAGCAATGGCGCGTCCGGTTGGGGCCGTTACGGCGACCGCGCCGCCGCCGAGCGCAGCGCGCTCTCCAATTGCGACAATCATGCACGCGGCCGCGCCTGCCGGCTTACCGGTTGCTCATATGTCGGCGGCACGCCGCCGGCCGATCAGCAGGCCGCGCCGTCCTCCAGCGCGCCTCCGCCGCCTCCTGCACATACGCAGCCGCCCGACGCAGCGCCGCCGTTCGGCGCGTTCCGCCAGCCCAGCGTCACCTGCGGCGGCCGCACCTGCAAGGCCGATCAGATCTGCGGGCCGGGCAACAAATGCTACGACCCGTCACGCCATTTCTATTGCGGCAAGACGCTCTGCGTGAAAGGCCGTAATTACCCGGCGGGCAGCGCGTGCGGCAAGTGCGGGCCGGAGCCCTCGCAAGCAGGCCGCGTCGCACCGCTGTCGCCGTTTCCGTTCGCGGCGCAGACCTGCGAGCAGTGCTACCGCAAGCTCAAGAACGACATCCGCTTCGGCTTTCTCACCAACCGGCCGCAGAGCTATATCGCTCATGCCGTTGCCGGTTATGAGAATTGCAAGCAGAAAGCCAGTGGCGCCTGCACCGCCGGCGACGGCTTCCGCACCGCCGTGCGCGGCTGCGCCAGCACGAGCTTCAACCACGAAGGCTCCCGCGCCTGCGTCTCGCATGCGCTGAAGAACGATCCCGGGAATTGATGAGGCGGTGGCGAAATCAAATGATGAGTTTCGCCTTGAATTACGAAAGCCATGTGATATCATGTTGATATCACATTCGACGGAGGCCGCGATGGCCGACATTCTGATCCGCAACATTGACGACGAT
>JAUSBQ010000322.1 GCA_030651965.1 Pseudolabrys sp.
CGTAGCCGATGTCCTTGACCACGCCGCGCGCGATCTTGGTGATCAACTCGCGGTCGACGACGAACTTGCCGCCGTGCTTAGGGAAGAACGGGGACTGGCCGCGGCCTTCGCCGGCAATGACGATCTTGTTGGTCGTGGTCAGCGTTTCGCAGCCGAGCCGCGTATTGATTGCGCTGTCGTCGGCGATGCCGAGCCTGATGTCGTTCTCGAGAAAAGCGTCGAGCACCGCGTCGGAAATCTGGTCGCAGACTTTGTCCGGATGACCTTCGGAAACCGACTCGCTGGTGAACAGAAAATTCTTATGAGCCACAGATAACCCCTCCCGTGTCCACGGCATGAGACCGCGTCGTTTCACGTTCGGGTGAGGTTCTTACAGCGGTCGCGAGCAACGTCAAGGTGCGGGCAAAGTTGGGCAATAACCACGGGCAGCATGGGCCGGCCCGCGACCCTAGCCGCCAGTGCTGACGATGCGACGCAGCTTTGCCCGCCGCCGGCCCATGACCTCGGTGGACATGACCTCGGCGGACTAATTCAGGCTTGCAGTCGGCAGGCTATTCTTCGCCGGCAATCTGCTCGACAAGATCGACGATGCGACGGCGCAACTTCGAGTTCTTGATGCGCATGAACGATTTGGTCAGCGACAGGCCGTCCGATGTGGCGAGGAAGTCCGACACGTAAGCCGGTGACGGCGCTTCGCCCAGACCACCGGTTTGGCCCGGCGTGTGCGGGGCGCCTTCGAAGAAAAATGAAACCGGGACTTGTAGAATGTTGGCAATCGCCTGCAACCGGCTGGCGCCGATGCGGTTAGTGCCTTTCTCGTATTTCTGCACTTGCTGGAAAGTCAGGCCGAGGGCGTCGCCAAGCTTTTCCTGACTCATGCTCAGCATCATCCGGCGCATGCGCACGCGCGAGCCGACGTGCTTGTCGATCGGATTGGGAGCCTTCTTAGCCATAACTATCTCCTATGCCTCCATTGTGGAGCGTAATGTCACAGGTCGTCCCCTTAAAGCAATCCGTCATTTTCTCGGGTCAGTATTAGCCTCAAAGAAGAATGAAAATTACTCATAATTATCAGTAGTTTTATTCATTCCTGACCCTTCGGTTACATTGTCGCAACATGGCCGTGAGTGTTTGTCGATAACAACTCCGGTCCCGTAATAAGGTTGTCCACAATTTATGAGCGCAACCGCCGGCGAGCCACCAATAGCAAACTTACAACCAGTAATAGAATCAACGGGTATTCGCCAAATGCGACAAAAAGTGTGGGGGATATCGCTTTCGGCAGCTCGGAATCGAGCACGCCCTCAACCCCAAGCGGCAGCGACTGCACGACCCGGCCGACCGGATCGATGACGCCGGAAATCCCGGTATTGGCCGCCCGCACCAGCGGCAGGCCTTCGGCGATGGCCAGCACGCGCGCCTGCTGGAAATGCTGATAAGGCCCGGTGCTGATACCGAACCAGCCGTCATTGGTGAGATTCACCATCCAGCCCGGCCGTTCGCCGGGCGGCACGGCGGCGCCCGGAAAGATCGCCTCGTAACAGATCAACGGCAGCATCTTCGGCGCGCCGGGCACGTCCATGGTGCGGCGCCGGCCACCGGCCAGGAAGCCGCCTACCTGCTTGGTTAATTGCTGCAAGCCGAAGCGCTCAAGCAGGGTCTGGAACGGCAAATACTCGCCGAACGGCACCAGATGCACCTTGTCGTAGATGCCGTGGATCGAGCCGTCGGGATCGATGACATAGACCGAGTTGTAGGCACGCGGCTCGGAGGCTCCGGCGGCGGGACGCACCGCGCCGGTGATCAATTCGGTGCCCGGTTTCAGCATGGCAGCGATCTGCGCCAGCACATCCGGTTCGCGGGCCAGAAAGAACGGAAAGGCCGATTCCGGCCAGATCAGATGCGTGACGTCGGCGACGCCTTTCGACCGCGGGCCGGTGGCGCGGTCGGACAGCGCCAGATAGCGCGCCATCACCTGATCCTTGGCGGCGTAGTTGAACTTCACGTCCTGCTGAAGGTTCGGCTGCATGATGCGCAGCTTGACGCCGGCGACATAGGTGGTCGGGTGGACCGCCAGGCGCGCGATGCCATAGCCGGTCAGCCCGGCGAGCACGAGAAAGGCAACAAGCAGCGTACGATACGGACGCGGCGTGTCGACGCGGTCGTCGGCCAGCACGGCCGGACAGGCACAGACAGCCACCGTGACGAAGGTCAAACCCCAGATGCCGATCAGCGACACGCTTTGCGCCAGCGCCAGCGGCTCGGTCAGCGCGTAGCCGAACGTGTTCCAGGGAAATCCGGTCAGCACATGGCCGCGCAGCCATTCCATGATCGTCATCATGGCGGCGAGCGCTAGAATGCGCTCCGGCCCGCGCACCCAGATCAGCCGCGCGGCGGCGAGTGCGAGTCCGGTGAAAATCGCCAGATAGGCCGGCAGGCCGGACACGGCGACCGGCAGCAGCCAGCCGAAAGTCTTCGCATCGACCAGAAAAGCGTGCCCGATCCAGTACAGCCCGGCGACGAAAAAGCCGAAGCCGAAACACCAGCCGGCAACGCCTGCGGTCCACGCGCCGCTCCAGCGGCCGGCGGCCGAACCGTCGACCAGCCAGACCAGGATCGGCATTGTGATGAACAGAACTGGCCAGGCATTGAACGGCGCCATCGCCAACACCGACGCCGCGCCGGCGGCAAGCGCAATCAGCGCGCGCCGCCAGCCATAGGCGAGAACAATCGCATGCGCGGTCTGCGTGGCGAGACGGGCGGCGCTCACGGACGGCGCTTGCCGGCGGCGGGGCTGTCGTCCTTGGCCGGTGCGGGCTCATCGAGATCGAGCGTCGGCGGCGCGTGGCCCGCCAGCACGGCGTCCGGCTCGGCGCGCTTCTTCGGCGCTTCGCGAACAACATCGCGTGCCGGCTCACGCGGCTTTTCGCGTTTCTCGGTCAGACGGCTGATGCGCACGCGCTTGACGCGGCGCGGATCAGCGTCGAGCACTTCGAACTCGAACAGGCCGGGACCCGGGATCAGTTCGCCGCGCAGCGGCAAGCGTCCGGCGCGCGTCACCAGATAACCGCCGAGCGTGTCGACTTCCTCGGCCGCGTCGCCGATGTCGAAATCGTGGCCGACAATGCCGACGACGTCTTCGATCTTGGCGCGCGCATCGGCGATGTAGGAGCCGTTGGGCTGGCGCACCACATCGGCGCTTTCGTCCTCGTCATGCTCGTCGGCGATTTCGCCGACGATCTGCTCGACGATATCCTCGATCGAGACGATGCCGTCGGTGCCGCCATATTCGTCGACCACCAAAGCCAGATGAATCTGCTTGGCCTGCATGCGCTCCAGCAGGTCGATGACGCGGGCCGACGGCGGCACGAACAGTATCTCGCGCACGATCTTGGCCGTCGACAGCGGCATGGCGAGATCGAGCGTCTTGAAATCGAGCCCGGCCGGCAGCGGCTTCTTGCGCTTGGCATTCTTTTCCGGATCGACCGCGGCGCGCATGGTCATGAACGCGATCAGGTCGCGGATGTGAACCATGCCGATCGGATCGTCGAGCGTGTCGTCATAGACGACCAGGCGCGAATGGCCGGCGCCCTCGAAAACCTTGACCAGTTCGCCGATCTGGATGTCCTGCTGCACGGCGATGATGTCGGCGCGCGGCACCATGACGTCGCCGACGCGGCGCTCGCGCAAGCCCAGGATGTTCTTGAGCATCCGGCTCTCTTCCGGCGAGAAGCCGGATTCGTTCGGTGACAGATCGTCGAGCACGTCCTTGAGGTCGGCGCGGATCGAGCCGGGCTTGAGCCCGAACAGCGAACGGAAGGTGCGGGTGAACCAGTTGCCGCCGTTCTCCTGCGGCTTGCCGACCAGCACCGGCAAATGGCGCGGCTCGAATGGCGAATTGTCGACGTCACTATCGGGCATGGCTGTCAGGCGCCGCTCTGTTCGCGGGTGTCATCGAGCCAAGGGTCAAGCCAAGGGTCGGGCAATTGCATGCGCGTCATGATCTTGCTCTCAAGTGCTTCCATCCGGCCCGCTTCAGCGTCGTTGCCGTGGTCGTAGCCGACGAGGTGGAGATAGCCATGCACCGTGAGGTGGGTGAGATGATGAAGGAAGTCGCGGTCTTCATCGGCGCTTTCCCGCAGAACCGTTTCATAGGCGATGACGATATCCCCGAGAATTCCGGCCGCGCCTTTGGCCATGGCTTCGGGCGCGGGAAACGACAGCACGTTGGTCGGCTTGTCGATTCCGCGCCAATCGCGATTGAGGACGCGCACCGCCGAATCATCGGTGAGCAGGATACTCACTTCGCCGCCCGATGTTGAGAGCGCGGCGGCGGCGGCGATGGCCGCGCGCACGGTCGCTTCGGCGGCCGGCTGGGCCTCCCAGAGCGGCGATTGAACGTCGATCTCGACCGATGGGGGCGCTTTAGCCTTGGTGGCGGCGATCATCGGCGATCCCCGCGAATGGGCGCTGCTCGGTCGTAAGCCTCCACGATACGTTGCACGAGTTCGTGGCGGATGACGTCCTGCGCGCTGAAGGCAACGTGGCCGACGCCCTCGACGCCGTCCAGCAGCCGCACGGCTTCGGCCAGACCGGACACCTGGCCTGGCGGCAGATCGACCTGGCTCGGATCGCCGGTGACGATCATGCGGCTGTTCTCGCCCAAGCGGGTGAGAAACATCTTCATCTGCATTGACGTCGTGTTCTGCGCTTCGTCGAGAATGACGCAGGCGTTAGCCAAAGTGCGGCCGCGCATGAAGGCGAGCGGCGCGATTTCGATGTCGCCGGATTCAAGCGCGCGCTCGACGATGCGCACATCCATCAAATCGTGCAGCGCGTCGTAGATCGGACGCAAATAAGGGTCGACCTTCTCGCGCATGTCGCCGGGCAAAAAGCCGAGCCGTTCGCCGGCTTCAACCGCAGGCCGCGACAGGATGATGCGGTCGACTTCCTTGCGCTCGAACATCTGGATGGCTTGCGCGACGGCGAGCCAGGTCTTGCCGGTGCCGGCGGGGCCGGTGCCGAACACCAGCGAATATTTCTTCAGGGCGCGGATGTAGCCGTCCTGCGCCGCGGTGCGGGCGCGCACAGGACGCTTGCGCAGATTGATTTCCTCGAAGGCGACGCGGCCGTTCGGATCGAAGTCGAACAGCGAGCCTTGCGCGATGGCCAGGCGGATCGCGCCTTCGACGTCGCCGGTGGTCAATTCCTGGCCGCGCTTGATCTGCTCGTACAGACCTTCGAGCACACGGCGCGCCTGTTCGCAGGCGCCGCGCGACCCTTCCAGCGTGACGTGATTGCCGCGCGAGTCGGCTTTGACGCCGAGCTTGCGCTCGACCAGAGCCAGGTTCTGCCCGTACTGACCGAACAGCACGGAGGCCAGCTTGTTGTCCTCGAAAGCGAGCACGATCTGCGTTTTCGCCGTCTCTTCGGAGACGGCGGCGGGCGGGATCACGGGATCCGATGTTCGCAAGGTTGCTCTCAAGCTCCCAAAGTGGCGTGCGCCGGGGCGCGGGCCGTCTCAGACAAAGATTCGGCCAGAGTGCCGAACAACGTGTTGGTGCCGACGTCGGTGATGGCGACTTTCACGATCGAGCCGATCAGCGAAGGCTGCGCCATCACATGCACCGATTGCAGATATGGGGAGCGCCCGACCAGTTGCCCAGGGAGTTTACCCGGCTTTTCGACCAGAATATCCATGGTTTGGCCGATAAACGAGCGGTTGAAGGCCTGCCACTGGCGGGTGATGAGGGCCTGAAGCCGTTGCAGACGCTCGGCCTTTTCCGCTTCGGGAACTTGATCCTCGATCGCGGCGGCCGGGGTGCCCGGGCGTGGCGAGTACATGAAGGTGTAGGCGGTGGCGAAGTTGACCTCTTCGGCCAGCGCCAGGGTGTCGCGGAAATCCTGCTCGGTCTCGCCTGGAAAGCCGACGATGAAATCCGAGGTGAAAGCGAGATCGCCGCGCGCCGCGCGCAACCGCGCGACCGCTTCGATATACTCGCTGCGCGTATGCTTGCGGTTCATCGCCGCCAGAATGCGGTCGGAGCCGGACTGCACCGGCAGATGCACATAAGGCATCAGCGCCGGCAGGTCGCCATGCGCGGCGATCAGGTCGTCGCACATGGCGCTGAGCATGTCGCGCGGATGGCTGGTCATGTAGCGCAGGCGGGCGATGCCGGGCACGCGCGCCAGGCGCCGCAGCAATTGGCCGAGCGTATCGGGCGCGCCGTCAAGACCGAGGCCGTGATAGGCGTTGACGTTCTGCCCGATCAACGTGACTTCGCGCACGCCATTCGCGGCCAGCCTTTCGACATCGGCGATGACCTTGGCAACGGGCCGCGATATTTCAGTGCCGCGCGTATAGGGCACGACGCAGAAGGTGCAGAACTTGTCGCAGCCTTCCTGCACGGTGACGAAGGCCGAGATGCCGCGCTTGGCGATCGCCCGCGGCGACGGCTGCGCCAGCGCGTCGAATTTGTCCTCGAGCGGGAATTCAGTGTCGACGATCTTCTCGCCGTCACGCGCCCGCGCCAGCAGCGAAGGCAAGCGGTGATAGTTCTGCGAGCCGACGACCAGATCGACCGAGTCGGTGCGGCGGATGATTTCGCGCCCTTCCGCCTGCGCGACGCAGCCGGCGACCGCGATCAGCATCTGCCGGCCTTCCAGTTGCGCGGCATCCTTCAGTTCGCGCATGCGGCCGATTTCGGAATAGACCTTGTCGACCGCCTTCTCGCGGATATGGCAGGTGTTGAGAATGATCAGGTCGGCGTCGGCCGGCGTTGCCGTCTCAACGTAGCCCTCGGGCGCCAGGGTGTCCGCCATACGATTGGAATCGTAGACGTTCATCTGGCAGCCAAAGGATTTGACGTGGACTTTGCGCGGTCTGTTCATTGCGGGGCGATGTGTAGCAGGTCGAGTATGGGTTCGTCATGGCCAGGTGGGTTGATCGTTCAAGTTATTGATATAAAATGCTTTTATCCCCCTAGCGTGGACGTGCATGGACGGCGCTTCTTATCCCTCCCCCGCAGGGGGAGGGTGGACGCCGTAGGCGGCCGGGTGGGGGTTACTCTCGACCAGCGCAGCGTGAATGGTTTCTAACACGCCCGCGAGGTTCTGATCGACGTCGCTGTTCCAAAACCGGAGTACGCGGAAACCGCCTCGGGCAAGATCATCGTCTCGTAACTTGTCACGATGGTGATGGTCGTTTTCGTTGTGTTGGCCGCCGTCGATCTCAACGACGAGCCGATATTTAAGACAAACAAAATCGACGATGAATCGATGCCGCGGTGCTTGGCGGCGAAAATGGAATCCTTCGTCGCGCCAGCTCCGAAGGTGATTCCAGACCTTCACCTCCTGCGGCGTAAGCGTCTTGCGAAGCTTACGTGCGATTTCGTTTGCCATAACCCCACCCGGTCGGCCTAAAGGCCGACCACCCTCCCCCTGCGGGGGAGGGATAACCTAGCGACCAGGCTACGGCCGGCCGAGCACCGAGGTGTTCAACAGCCCGCGCACCGCCTCTTCCACCTGCCGGGCCAGAACCTTGCGGTTGGTCGCGGCGTCGGCGGCGATCGGTTCGCCGTAGCTGATGACGACGTCGATGGCGGCGCGCGGCAGGAAGGCCTTGATGTGCGGCATGAAGTCGGTGTCGCCGTACCAGGCGACCAGCGGGCGATGCTGCCGCCCCATCGGAATGCCGTTGATCAAAGTGTAGCAGATCGACATCGGCTGGATCAGCACACCGCCTTCGGCGCGCGCGGCGGCTTCGCGCACCGCGCCGATCAGCGCCGAGCGGAACGGCAGCACGCGATTGCCGTCGCTCGAGGTGCCTTCGGCGAACAACACGACGGAGATGCCGGAGGCCAGGCGGTTGACCATCTCGGCGATCGAGTCGCCGGTCTGCGAGCGGCGCGCGCGGTCGACGAACACGGTCTTCTGGAGACGCGCGGCGGCGCCGACCAGCGGCCACTTGCCGACCTCGATTTTAGACACGAAAGCGATCGGCGCCACCGAACCGATGGCGAGAATGTCGGCCCACGAACAGTGATTGGAGACGAACAGCACGGCGTGGTCGCGCACCGGCTCGCCGACGACGCGAATTCTGATGCCGAGCATCCAGCACAGAATGCGATAGTAGCGGACGGCGATGACGCCCCAGCCGGGCAGATGGAGCTTATCCAGCAGCCACTGCGTGCCGATCAGCAAAGGCGTCAGCGTGAAGAAGAAGAACGCGACGAAGTAAGGGCGCATCAAGACGCCCTATCCGTTCGTCCCCGCGAAAGCGGGGACCCAGTTTTCGAAGAGTCAGCGATTGTATCCCTGGGTTCCCGCTTGCGCGGGAACGAACGGAGTGTGTGGCGGCGGCGTCGCATTATTAGCTTGTCTTGTCGTCTTTGAGCGGCACGGCATACAGCTCGAGCCGGTGGTCGATCAGCCTGTAGCCGAGCTTGCGCGCCACTTCGGCCTGCAAGCGCTCGATTTCCTCCGACTGGAATTCGATCACTTCGCCGTTGCGCAGGTTGATCAGGTGGTCGTGGTGTCCTTCGGTGCTGGTCTCGTAGCGGGCGCGGCCTTCGCGGAAATCGTGGCGCTCGATGATGCCGGAATCCTCGAACAGCCGCACCGTGCGGTAGACGGTGGAAATCGAGATCCGGTCGTCGACCTTGGCGCAGCGCCGGTACAATTCCTCGACGTCCGGATGATCGTCGGAAGAGGCCAGCACCCGCGCAATGGTGCGGCGCTGCTCGGTCATGCGCATGCCCTTGGCGGCGCACAGCGCTTCGATGTTTCGCCGCTCGGAAATGGTTTTTTCAGGCGCTGGCACGTTGGCTCGCTCGGTCGTTAGGTCTCATTGAACGTCACAAATCTCGGCCGGGAGAGCTTACCCAATATCGCGGCGCAGCACCAATGCGGCGGCGGTCTGGCCGCCGGGATGCGGATAATAATTGGCCCGCCGCGAGACTTCGCGGAAACCGGCGCGGCCGTAAAGCTTTATCGCCGGCGCGTTGTGCTCGTCGACCTCGAGAAAC
Organism: Pseudolabrys sp.; assembly: GCA_030651965.1. Lineage (GTDB taxonomy): Bacteria > Pseudomonadota > Alphaproteobacteria > Rhizobiales > Xanthobacteraceae > Pseudolabrys. The sequence goes on from JAUSBQ010000322.1 coordinate 9,027, forward strand.
ACGGTGCGGACGCCAAGCCCCGCCAGCCGCCGCAAATGCAGGTTGAGCAACTGCCGGGCAAGGCCGCGGCCCTGGCAGTTGCGGGCGACCGCGACGGAGAGGATTTCGGCCTCGTCGGCGGCCAGCCGCGACATAATGAAGCCCGCGAAGGTGCGGCCGACGACCACCCGCTGTGCGACCACGCCGCGGTCGACGAGCAGGCCTTCGACCTCCTGCTCGCTCCAGCCGCGCCGGAACGAGGCGGCGTGCAACGCGGCAATGGCCCCGGCGTCGCGCGCCGTCGCATCCGCCAGCATTGGCTCGCCGCGCGACAATAGCGTGCGGAGAAAGCCGATCATCGGCGTGCCAGATGCGCCGCGTTCTGCGGCTGCGCATCGGGCGCTCGCAGATAAAGCGGCTTGGGCGGAGAACTGCTCTCAGCCGCCGCCGCGCCGAGCCGCGCCACCCAGTCGATATCGGGCGCGGCGCGCTGCTCGATCAGCGACGGTGGGTCGATGGACGGCCAGAGTGCCGCCAGCAGATTGGCGGCGTTGCCGGTGAGGCGCGGCTTGCCGCCGCGCGACAATCGCACCGCTTCTTCGATCGGAACGACACGCGGCGTCACGATGGTGCGGCCGCCGGCCGCCAACACTTGCAGATAGACGTGGCCGTGCCGCGCATCGATCGCCACGGCGACCGGCAGCGTATCGTCGGCGGCGATGAAAGGCGCGGCGTAGGCTGAGAATGTCGAGAGGCCGACGACTGGCTTGCCGGCGGCAAGGCCCAGGCCGCGCGCCGCGGCGATGCCGACGCGCAGGCCGGTGAAGCTGCCGGGTCCGGTGGTGACGGCGATGCGGTCGATCGACTTGAAGCCGCCGCCGCTTTTTTCGACCACGCGGGCGATCAGCGGCATCAAGGCTTCGGCGTGGCCGCGCGCCATCGCGATCTCTTCGCGCGCGATGACTTCTTCCAGCTCGGTGTCGAGCACGGCGGCCGAGCAGGACTCCAGCGCGGTGTCGATGGCAAAGATTCGCATAAGTTAGTTTAGCACCGCCCGCGCCAGAAACTTAAATCGGCCGCACCTCGACCACTTCTGGGACGAAATGCTTGAGCAGGTTCTGAATGCCGTGCTGCAAGGTCGCGGTCGATGACGGGCAGCCCGAGCAGGCGCCCTTCATTTGCAGGAACACGATGCCTTCCTTGTAGCCCCTGAAGGTGATGTCACCGCCGTCGCCGGCCACGGCCGGGCGCACGCGGGTCTCGATCAAGTCCTTGATGATGTCGACCGTCTCGCTGTCCTTCGCGTCGAAGAACTCGTCGTCGTCCGCCACACCGGCTTCGCCGCCGGTCGCGACCAGAGGCGCGCCCGACATGTAGTGTTCCATGATGGCGCCGAGGATCGCCGGCTTCATCTGCTGCCAGTCGCCGTCATTCTTGGTCACGGAAATGAAGTCCGAGCCATAGAACACGCCGCCGACATTGGGAATGTCGAACAGTCTCTCGGCCAGAGGCGATTGCGCGGCAGCCGCGCGGGTCGGCATGTCGAGCGTGCCGCTATCGAGCACGGGCTTGCCGGGCAGGAACTTGAGGGTCGCCGGATTCGGCGTCGATTCGGTCTGGATGAACATCGGTCTTGGCTCCTATCGCAACGGGTTAAAGGCCCGTGGATCGGTGAAGGATACCCGATAAATGGGCTTTGCGGGCGGGGAGGTCAACCGGCCTAAGCCATCGCCTCGATGTCGTCGTCGCTGAGCTGGCCTGGCACGATGGCGACGGGAACCGGAAATGTGGCGACGTTCTTGGCCAGATTGGTGATCAGAGGGCCGGGGCCTTCCTTGCCGGTGCCGGCGGCCAGCACAAGAATACCGATATCGGCGTCCTCATCGATCAGCTTGACGATTTCGTCCGAGGTATTGCCCTCGCGGATGACGCGCTCGGGCGCGGCATGGGCGATCTTCTTCACCCGCGCGGCGAATCTGTCGAGCACCAGATTGGCCTCTTCCAGTGCCTCGGCCTTCATGATGTCGGCGACGCCGAGCCATTGCTGATTGCGCTCGGCGGTTTCCAGCACGCGCAGCATCACGATCTGCGACTTGGTGCGCGCGGCGCGCGTCGCCGCCCAGAACACGGCGCGGTCGCACTCCTCGGTATCATCGATGACGACCAGATACTTGCGCTTGTGACCGGCCTCGTTGCTGCGGCGTTTGTTCGGCATCGTCGCTCCCGCGGCGTCCGTTGGCTTGCCGGACGCACAAGTGTTGGATGGTGGCATGTCCGGGAGACCGGCGACAAGTCGCGGCCTGCCCGGATTTTGCGCAATGCAGGTTGCACGTGCCTCAATCGCGCATCAGCGCCGCACGAATCCGACGATGTCCTTGACCGCCTTCATGGTTTCGCCGGCGATCACCGATGCGCGCGCGGAGCCATCGGCCAGGATGGAGTCGATATAAACGGGATCCTGCACCAGCTTTTTCATTTCCGAGCCGATCGGGCCAAGCTTGGCGACCGACAGATCGACCAAAGCCGACTTGAAAACGGAAAACTGCGAACCGCCGAACTCGCGCAGCACGGAGGCCTTGTCGGTGCCTTGCAGCGCCGCGTAGATGCCGACCAGGTTTTCGGCCTCGGGCCGCGGCTTGAGGCCTTCTTCCTCGCTCGGCAGCGCTTCCGGATCGGTTTTTGCCTTGCGGATTTTCTGCGCGATGGTGTCGGCGTCGTCGGTCAGGTTGATGCGCGAATAATCCGACGGCTCCGACTTCGACATTTTCTTCGAGCCGTCGCGCAAGCTCATCACCCGCGTCGCCGGTCCCTGGATGATCGGCTCGGGCAAGGGGAAGAACACCTCGCCATAGCCGTTAGACGTGATCGATGTCGCGAAGTCGACGTTGAACTTCTGCGCGATGTCGCGCGACAGTTCGAGATGCTGCTTCTGGTCTTCGCCGACCGGCACATGGGTGGCGCGATAAACCAGAATGTCGGCCGCCATCAGGTTCGGATAGGCATAGAGCCCGACCGACACGTTCTCGCGGTCCTTGCCGGCCTTCTCCTTGAACTGGGTCATGCGGTTGAGCCAGCCGAGACGGGCGACGCAGTTGAACACCCAGGCGAGCTCGGCGTGTTCCGCGACCTGGCTCTGGTTGAAAATGATCTGCTTCTTCGGATCGATGCCGCTGGCGATGAACGCCGCGGTTACTTCCCGGGTGGTGCGCTTGAGGTCCGGCGGATCCTGCCAGACCGTGATGGCGTGCAGGTCGACGACGCAATAGATGCAGTCATAGGTGTCCTGCAGCGCCACGAATTTCGTGATGGCGCCGAGATAATTGCCGAGGTGCAGATTGCCGGTCGGCTGCACGCCGGAAAACACCCGCTCTTTGAACGCCATAGCCTTGCTCCGGGCGGATTGTGGCGGGCCACATCGCACAATGGCGTTTGTCGCGCAACCCCAGCCGGGTTTTCCAGGGCGGCGCGTAGCGCTATGAAGTGAGGTATAGGCGAAGCGCCAAGCGACCGGTAGGACTGCAAATGAGCAAAGACGAACTGATCATACAGCTGGTGAAGGTGGGTCTGGGCATCCTGATTGGGGGGTACTTTCTCTGGTGGAGTCTGGAAGTGCTGAAAAGGCTTCCTCCGCCGCAGTAGCTGTTGCCATGGCCCCGTGCGGATGACGCGCCAGGGCCTGGTCCGAAGGTTTGTTCCGGAGGATTGGCCCGACGCCGGCTAAACCGGCTGCCCACACATTGCCTCGGGTTTTTCCGCCGCTATAGTGCGGCGCAATTGCATTTCAGAGGTAACTTATGTCCGCTCCCCGCTACGACGTACTCGGTATCGGCAACGCCATCGTCGACGTCATCGCCCGCGCCGAGGACGATTTCCT
>JAUSBQ010000333.1 GCA_030651965.1 Pseudolabrys sp.
ACCCGCACCGGCGACGACGGCACGACCGCGCTGGGATCGGGCGACCGCCGCAAGAAATACGACCTGCGGGTCGAGGCCTATGGCACGCTCGACGAAGTCAACGCGGTGATGGGCCTGGTGCGGCTGCACACCGCCGGCGACCCGGCCCTCGATAACGCCCTTGATAAGGCTTTTGGCCGCATCCAGAACGACCTGTTCGACGTCGAGGCCGACCTCTGCCTGTCGGAAAAAGGTCCCGGCGGCGCCCGCCTGACCGTGACCGATGCCCAGGTTGCCTGGCTCGAGGCCGAAATCGACCGGCTCAATGCCGACCTGGCGCCGTTGAAATCCTTTATCCTGCCCGGCGGCAGTCCGGCGTCGGCCTATCTGCACCTGGCGCGCACAGTCTGCCGGCGTGCCGAGCGGATCATGGTCGCGCTGATGGACCAGCCCGGCGAGGAGGTGTCGGCGCCGTCGCTGAAATACGTCAACCGCCTGTCGGATTATCTGTTCGTCGCCGGCCGCTACGCCAACGACAAAGGCTCAAGCGACGTGTTGTGGGCGCCGGGCCAAAACCGCTAATAAGGTGTCGTCGGCCGCCGCGCTGCGGCGCAGCACAAACGTTGACATGCCAATGGCGCGGCCTTTAGCTTCCGCCCGCCTTCCATAAAAACCGCTTTGGATCGATAAAGGGTTGGATTGAACAAATGAAAATTCTGGTGCCCGTGAAGCGGGTCGTCGATTTCAACGTCAAAATCCGCGTCAAAGCGGACGGTTCCGGCGTCGAACTTGCTAATATCAAGATGTCGATGAACCCGTTCGACGAAATCGCCGTCGAAGAGGCGATCCGTCTCAAGGAAGCCGGCAAGGCGACCGAGATCGTCGTGGTGTCGATCGGGCCGCAGCAGGCCTCTGAAACCATCCGCACCGCGCTCGCCATGGGCGCCGATCGCGGCATCCTGGTGAAGGCCGAAGGCATCGTCGAGCCGCTGGCGGTCGCCAAGATTCTCAAGGGCATTGTCGAGGCTGAGGCGCCCGGCCTGGTCATTCTCGGCAAGCAGGCGATCGACGATGACTCGAACCAGACCGGCCAGATGCTCGCAGCATTGCTCGGCTGGGCGCAGGGCACCTTTGCCTCCAAGATCGCCATCGACAGCGACAGTGTCTCGGTGACGCGCGAAGTTGACGGCGGCTTGCAGACCGTGAAGTTGAAAGCGCCGGTGATCGTCACCACCGATCTGCGCCTCAATGAGCCGCGTTACGCGTCGTTGCCGAACATCATGAAGGCGAAGAAAAAGCCGATCGAGGACAAGACCGCGGCCGACTACGGCGTCGACACCAAGCCGCGCCTCGAAATCGTCAAGACCGGCGAGCCGCCCGGCCGCAAATCCGGCGTCAAGGTTGCATCGGTCGCAGAGCTTGTCGCGAAACTCAAAGACGAAGCGGGAGTAATTTGAACATGGCCACGCTTCTTCTCGCCGAGCACGACAACAAGTCGCTCAAGGACGCAACCAGCAAGGCGCTCACCGCCACCAAGGCCTTGGGCGGCGACGTCCACATCCTGGTCGCCGGCAAGGATGCCAAAGCCGCCGCCGAAGCCGCGGCCAAACTCGACGGCGTCGCCAAGGTACTGCTGGCAGACAGCGCCGCTTACGAACATCAACTCGCCGAGCCTTTGGCCGCGCTGATAGTGTCGCTTGCCGGCAGCTACGACGCCATCGTCTCCGCCGCCACCACCAACGGCAAGAACGTCATGCCGCGCGTCGCAGCCTTGCTCGACGTCATGCAGATTTCCGAAATCACCAAGGTGATCGCGCCCGACACGTTCGAGCGTCCGATCTATGCCGGCAACGCTATCCAGACCGTGAAGTCGACGGATGCCAAGAAGGTCATCACCGTGCGCACCTCGACCTTCCAGGCGGCGGGTGCCGGCGGCTCGGCCGCGATCGAGAACGCCACGGCCGCCGCCGATCCGGCGCTGTCGTCCTTCGTCGGCGAGGAACTGTCGAAGTCGGATCGTCCCGAGCTGACCTCGGCCAAGATCATCATCTCCGGCGGCCGCGCCATGCAGAACCGCGAGAACTTCACCAAATACATCGAGCCGGTGGCCGACAAACTGGGCGCCGCCATGGGCGCCTCGCGCGCGGCGGTCGATGCCGGCTATGCGCCGAACGACTGGCAGGTCGGCCAGACCGGCAAGGTGGTCGCGCCCGATCTCTACATCGCGGTCGGCATTTCCGGCGCCATCCAGCATCTCGCCGGCATGAAGGACTCCAAGGTGATCGTCGCCATCAACAAGGACGAGGAGGCGCCGATCTTCCAGGTTGCCGATTACGGTCTGGTCGCGGATCTCTATACGGCGCTGCCGGAACTGGCGGCCGAATTGGGCAAGATCGGCAAGTAATTAACCGGCTGCGCCACAGTGGCGCCGCCTTGCGGTTCGGCGTAAAAGAACAGCGAAGCAGTTTCGATCGGATAAAACGATGGCGGTCAATATTCAGACGGTTGGCGTGGTCGGCGCCGGGCAGATGGGCAGCGGCATCGCCCATGTCTGCGCGCTCGCCGGGTTCGACGTGTTGTTGAACGACGTGGCGCCCGACCGCATCAAGGCGAGCCTGGCGACCATCAACGGCAACATGGCCAAGCAGGTCGCCAAGAAGACGATCACCGAAGACGAGCGCAAAGCGGGGCTGTCGCATATCAAGGCGGCGGAGAAATACGACGATCTGGCCGACTGCGATCTGGTCATCGAGACCGCGATCGAGAAGGAAGAAGCCAAGCGCAAGATTTTCTCCGATCTGTGCGCCTCGCTGAAGCCGGAAGCCATCATCGCCACCAACACCTCGTCGATCTCGATCACGCGGCTGGCGTCGTCGACGGACCGGCCGGAGCGCTTCATCGGCATTCATTTCATGAATCCGGTGCCGCTGATGGAACTGGTCGAGGTCATTCGCGGCATCGCCACCGACGATTCGACGTTCGAGGCCAGCAAGGTCTTCGTGCGCAAGCTCGGCAAGGCCATCGCGGTGTCGGAAGACTTCCCGGCCTTCATCGTCAACCGCATTCTGCTGCCGATGATCAACGAGGCGATCTACACGCTCTATGAAGGCGTCGGCAACGTCGAGGCGATCGACATGGCGATGCGGCTTGGCGCACACCATCCGATGGGCCCGCTCGAATTGGCCGACTTCATCGGGCTGGATACCTGCCTGTCGGTGATGCAGGTGCTGCACGAGGGCCTGGCCGATACCAAATACCGGCCGTGCCCGCTGCTGGTGAAATATGTCGAAGCCGGCTGGCTCGGCCGCAAGACCCAGCGCGGCTTCTACGACTACCGCGGCGACAAGCCGGTGCCGACGAGGTAACTTTTCTTGTCCCGGGCGCGGCGCAATGCGAAGCAGTGCGCCGCTGAACCGGGACCTTCCCAAACTCTGAACTCGTGACGATCCCGGGTCTGCGGCGCACCGTTCACTGCGTTCACGCTGCACCGCGCCCGGGAAAAGCTCCGCATCACCCACAACACCCCGCCTTCATCACCGGCGCCTGCTCGTATTCATCATGCCGCTTCACCCATGACATCGTGAACGGCAGCGCATCCTCGTCGCGGCCCTTCGGCACCAGATCGAGCAACTGATAGGTGCCGATTATGTTGTCGAGCCCGCGCGCGTATGTCGAGTAGGTGCGGAACACCTCGCCGACCTTGTTCCGGGTGAAGACGCTGATGCCCGGCATCTCGTCGCCATAGACCTTCGTCGTGCCGAAATTATAAATGCCTTCCTTGCCGACCTCGTCCTTGTTGAAGCTGACGACGAAATCGTAGTTGAAGCTGTTGCCGTTCGACGACACCCATTTGAACTTCCAGCCCATGCGCTTCTTGTAGGCTTCGATCTCGGCGAGCGGCGCGCGCGAGATCGCCAGCATGGTGACGTCGCGCTCCGCGAGATGCGGGATCGCGCCGTCGAAATGATCGGCGAGGTAAGAGCAGCTTTTGCAGCCTTCGCCCCAGCCCGGCGCCAACATGAAGTGATAGACGATGAGCTGGCTTTTGCCGTCGAACAGATCGGCCAAGGTCTCGCGGCCTTGCGGGCCGTCGAAGACGTAAGGCTTCTCGATCTTCACCCAGGGCAGGTCGCGGCGTTGGCGGCTGAGCGCCTCGCGCGCCTTCGTGAATTCCTTTTCCCTGGCGAGCAGCACCTTGCGCGCCGAGAGCCATTCGTTCTGCGATACGACGGTATGTGACATGATCTACGCCTCCAGAAGCTGGCCGAGACGGTCGACGATGACGGTCCAGCCTTTGTTGTGGTTGTCGCGCGCGGCTTCGTCGAAGAACTGTTCGTGATGCAAGGTCATGATACTGCCGTCGCCGTCCGGTTTGACCGTCACGGTGACGAGCGACTCGCGCTCCGGCGTCGAGCGCCACGCCCAGGTGAAGACAAGCTTTTCGTCCGGCACGATCTCGCGATAGACGCCGCTGACATTGTGCTCGTCGTTCGCCAGCACCATGCGGATGTGATAGCGGCCGCCGACGCGCAGGTCGGTGCCGGCTTCGACCCTCAGGACGTCCGGCGGGCCGAGCCAGCGGCTCATTTTTTCCGGGTCGGTCCAGGCGGCGAAGATTTTCGCGGGCGCGGCGTTGAAGCGGCGCTTGATGGTGAGGCTTGGTTTAGTGGAGCTTGGCTTTGTGAGGGCGTCGGACATTCGTCTTCCTCCAGAAAGGCGGCGAGTTGATCGAGGCGTTCGGTCCAGAATCGCTGGTAGCGATTGAGCCATTCGTTGGCCTCCCGCATCGGCCGGGCCTCCAGCCGGCAGGACACGATGCGCCCGGTCTTGGTGCGGGTGACCAGACCGGCGCCGGTCAGCACATCGAGGTGCTTCATCACCGCGGGCAGCGACATGGCGAAGGGCCTGGCCAGTTCGCTGACCGAAATGGCGTCCGTCTCGCTCATGCGGGCGAGCAGCGCCCGGCGGGTGGGGTCCGCCAGAGCGGCAAAGGTGCGGTCGAGCGGCGTGCTTGATAAGTAAACCATGTGGTTAAGTATAGCCGCGCGGCCGGCCGCGTCAAGCGGTCGCGACGGCCCCGGCAGAAGCCTAACCGTTGCTTAACCCTGTCGGCCTAGCCTTCCCCCTGCTGGAGTGGATATGGCCGGGATCAGTACTTCCAAAGTCGGGATCATCAGTTCGTACAAGGCGGTCATGGCCCGCCAGAGTACGTATTGGTCCAAGATCAAGGCCAACCGCGAAAGCCTGGGCAGCGCCATGAGCCAGACCCGCTCGACCCTGGCTTCCGTCAGCACCGCCTTCGCCAGCGCGCAGGCCGACCGGATCAGCGGCCTTTCCAATCTCGCGGCGCAGGCCGGCCTCGATCGCATCAATGCCGCGCGCAAAGCGCAGAGCGAAACCATGCTGAAGCAGATCGACGGCGCACAGGCCTCGATCGACAAAGCCAAGATCGAAGCTGAATTGAAGCAGAGATATTACGTCTATACGCTGCCGGCCGTTCAGCTGGTCGACACCGAAGCGTAACGCCTAGCCCTTCAACGCCGCCTCGATCAGTTTGACCGCGTCGTCGCTCGCCCATTCGGCGGGACCTGCGATGGTGCCGATTTCGCAGCCCTGCGGGTCGATCAGCAGCGTCGTCGGCATGCCGAAGGCGCGGCCGACGCTCTTGAGATCCTGGAAGGTCTTGGCATTTGGGTCGGCGTAATATTTAAGCCCGCTGATGCCGACTTCCTTGAGCCAGGCCTTCGGCTTCTCGGCATCGCGCGTATCGATATTGATCGTCACCACCTCGAAGTTCGGCCCGCCGAGCTTCTTTTCCAGCGCCGCGAGCGCCGGCATTTCCTCGCGGCAGGGCACGCACCAGGTCGCCCACAGATTGACCAGCACGGTACGGCCGCGCCAGTTCTCCAGCGACAGCGGTTTGCCGCTGGCATCCTGGAAGGCAAGGTTGGGCACCTGGAGCGGGCTCTTGGCCATACTGACCGCCGCCACGTGGCCTTTGGCAAAAGGCGCGACTTTCGCCGCCAGTTCGACCGCCGGGCGGCAAACCGCGTCCTTTGCCGCGGTCTTGTCCGCCCCGCCGAACAGATTGCCTGTCAGGGTCGCAATCCCGTATACCCCGGCCAGACCGACGGCCACGCCGGCGACCCCGCCCGCCAGCACGAGGACGAGCCGCCTGATGGCGATTTTTCTGGGAGGACGTTCGGTCATGGGCGGCGAAACCTTAAGGTCAAGATCGGCGACAAGAGCAGGACGATGAGCAACAAAATGTGGGGCGGGCGTTTTGCGTCCGGCCCCGACGCCATCATGGAGGAAATCAACGCCTCCATCGACTTCGACCGGCACTTGTACCGCCAGGACATCGCCGCGTCCAAAGCCCATGCCGACATGCTGGCCAAGCAAGGCATCATTGCGGCGGACGATGCGAAAAAGATCGTTCACGGCCTGGACACGATTTTGTCAGAGATCGAAGGCGGCACCTTCACCTTCAAGCGCGCGCTCGAAGACATTCACATGAATGTCGAAAGCCGGCTGACCGACCTGATCGGCCCGTCGGCGGGGCGCCTGCACACCGCGCGCTCGCGCAACGATCAGGTGGCGACCGATTTCCGGCTGTGGATGCGCGATACGATCGACACGATCGACGCGGCTTTGATGGCGTACCAGATCGCACTTGTCACTAAAGCTCTGGAGCACGCCGGCACGGTGATGCCGGGCTTCACCCATTTGCAGACCGCGCAGCCGGTGACCTTCGGTCATCATCTGCTCGCTTACGTCGAGATGACGGCGCGCGACCGCGGCCGCTTCGCCGACGCGCGCAAGCGGCTCAACGAAATGCCGCTCGGCTCGGCAGCGCTCGCCGGCACCTCGTTTCCGCTCGACCGCGACATGACCGCCAAGGCGCTCGGCTTCGACCGGCCATCGGCCAATTCGCTCGACGCCGTCTCCGACCGCGACTTCGCCATGGAGACGCTGGCGGCGGCGTCGATCGCCTCGGTGCATCTGTCGCGCTTCGCCGAAGAGATCGTGATGTGGACCTCGCCGCTGGTCGGCCTGGTCAAGCTTACCGACAAGTTCACCACCGGCTCCTCGATCATGCCGCAGAAGCGCAATCCGGACGCCGCCGAACGGGTGCGCGGCAAGACCGGCCGCATCATCGGCGCGCTCAACGGCATCCTGATCGTGATGAAGGGCCTGCCGCTCGCTTATGCCAAGGACATGCAGGAAGACAAGGAAGGCGTCATGGACGCCTTGTCCGCGCTGTCGCTGTCGATCGCGGCGATGACCGGCATGGTCGGCGATCTCATTCCCGACGCCGCGAAGATGAAGAAGGCGGCCGGCGAAGGCTATGCCACCGCCACCGATCTGGCCGACTGGCTGGTGCGGGAGTTGAAAATTCCGTTCCGCGACGCCCATCACATCACCGGCCGCATCGTCGCCAAGGCGGCGGCCGACGGCGTCGCGCTGCACCGGGTGCCGCTCGCCGACATGCAGGCCATCGAACCGAAAATCGGCGAGGGCGTCTTCAGCGTCCTGTCGGTCGACCGCTCGGTGAAAAGCCGGGTCAGCTATGGCGGCACCGCGCCGAAAAACGTCAAGGCGCAGGCGAAGAAATGGCTGCGCAAGCTGGACCAAGAGACGTCGTGAAGTCGCCCGAGCCGAAAATGGGCCGGCTCAAGGGCGGCGCCAACACCGAAGCGGAGGCCGCGAAGCTGTCGCCGGCGCAGCTCGAACTGCTGATCGAAGGCGCCGAGTGGCGCTTCAACGCGGCGACCAATTCCAACGACCGCAAACAGGCCTTCAAACGTCTGACGTGGTTAGAGGCCCAGCGCGAGCGATTGCATGGCATAGAAGCACCGGATCGGCGGCTTCCGGGCCGGCAAACCGATATCGAGTGACCTGATTTCGCCTTTTATTCCGTCTTTGCTAAGATGGCCAACGCACCAGGAGAATAACTGCTTGCCCGTTTTCCGCGCTCCTCCGCTTCTCCGTCTCGCCACGATCGGCGTGCTTGCCCTGACGCTCGGCCTGAGCGCGTGCGGCCGCAAAGGCCCGCTCGATCCGCCGCCGGGCGCTTCGCTCGATGGCGTCACCCAGCCGGACATGCCGGACCTGATGAGCGCGAACGGCCGCGCGGCGCCGATCGGCGGCGAGACCGTTGACGGCGAAATGGGCGTCGGTCCGGACGGCGCACCGCGCGCGGCGCGAGGCCCGCAGAAACGAATCCCGCTCGACGTTCTGCTCAACTGAGCGCGCTGCCCGGCTTTCTTCGTTTATTTGAATGTTGGTGTGATGCATCATTTTGATTATCGCGGCGGCGTCATGCATGCCGAAGCGGTGAACCTGAGCGGGCTTGCGGACGCGGTCGGGACGCCATTCTACTGCTATTCGACCGCGACGCTGGAGCGCCACTACAAGGTGTTCGCCGCCGCTTTCGCCGACGTCGATGCGCTGGTCTGCTACGCCATGAAGGCGAACTCCAACCAGGCCGTCATCACGACGCTCGCCAGGCTGGGCGCCGGCGCCGATGTCGTCTCCGAGGGCGAACTGAAGCGGGCGCGCGCCGCCGGCATTCCGGCCAACAAGATCATGTTCTCAGGGCTCGGCAAGACCGCGCGCGAACTGGCGCTCGCCGTCGACGAAGGCATTCTCTGCATTAATGTCGAGAGCGAGCCCGAACTCGCATTGCTGTCGCAGATCGCGGCGGCCAAGGGACGCACCGCGCACATCTCGGTGCGAGTCAATCCCGATGTCGACGCCAAGACGCATCACAAGATCGCCACCGGCAAGGCCGAGAACAAGTTCGGCATTCCGATCAGCCGGGCGCGCGAGGTCTATGCGCATGCCGCCAAGCTGCCGGGCGTCAAGGTCGCCGGCGTCGACATGCATATTGGCAGCCAGATCACTGATCTGGATCCGTTCGGCAATGCCTTCACGCTGCTCGCCGAGTTCGTCGGCGAATTGCGCGCCGACGGCCACACCATCAGCCACGTCGATCTCGGCGGCGGTCTGGGCATTCCCTATCGCGACGACAACGATCCGCCGCCGCTGCCGGATGCCTATGCCGCCGTGGTCAAGCAGGCGACGCGCGATCTCGGCTGCCGTCTCATCTTCGAGCCCGGCCGAATGATCGTCGGCAATGCCGGTATCCTGGTCACGCGCGTTCTGTTCGTGAAGCACGGCGAGGCCAGGAACTTCGTCGTGGTCGATGCCGCCATGAACGATCTGATCCGGCCGACTTTGTATGACGCCCACCACGAGGTCCGCCCGGTGGTCGAGGCGGCTGCGACCGCCCGCCGCATCCGCGCCGATGTTGTCGGTCCGGTCTGCGAAAGCGGCGACTTTCTGGCCAAGGACCGCGATATGACGGAACCGGCCGACGGCGCGCTGCTGGCGGTGATGACCGCCGGTGCCTATGGCGCGGTCCAGGCCGGCACCTACAACTCCCGGCCTCTGGTGCCGGAAGTGCTGGTGAATGGCGACCAATGGGCCATCGTGCGGCCCCGTCTTGACGTCGACCAACTCATTGCGCTCGATCGGTTGCCGGATTGGCTTTAGCTGGCAATATCCAATGACCGTGGATTTGCCTATCTCCGTCACCCTGAGTGCGAGGCCTCTTGGCCGAGCCTCGAAGGGCGACGGCCGCTGACTCTAGGACCGTCGCCCTTCGAGGGTGACGGCGCCGCCGCCTTGAAGTTGACCCATTAAATTGGCTCGATTGACCCACAGCCCCCGGCCGATGCCGAGGATGTGACGTGGCCTGGGAATTGCTCTTGGAATCGCCAGGGTGTTAGCGTTGGGTTCGGCTAAGATTCTCCTGAGCCCTAGGCAGGGAGCGGCTTTTTGGACGAATTGAACGACCAGGGTTCCGACCGGCCGCACTCGCCCCGGCCTTTGCTGGCGCGCGCGCTCAAGCGCGCCCGCGGCAGTCTGTTGTGGGAACGGTTGTGGCCGGCTTTGGCGTCGCTCGCGGTCGCCATCGGAATTTTCCTGGCGCTGTCCTGGGCCGGCCTGTGGATCGTGCTGCCGCCGCTGGGGCGCGCCATCGCCCTTGGCGCTTTCCTGATCGTTCTCATCGTCGCCGCGATCCCGCTGTTCCGTGTCCGCGTGCCGAGCGACCATGACGGTCTGCGCCGGCTCGACCGCGTCAGCGGGCAGACCCATCGGCCGGCGACCGCCGTTGCCGACGAGATCGCCGCCAACCGCGACGATCCGATCGCGCAGGCTTTGTGGCGCGCCCATGTCGAGCGCGCACTGTTGTCGGCGCGCAAGCTCAAGGCCGGCTGGCCGCGGCCGCATCTGTCGCTGCGCGATCCGATGGCGTTGCGCGCGCTGACTTTCATGCTCGTGGTCGCCAGCTTCTTTGCCGCCAGCGGCGAACGCATGAGCCGCATCACCGCCGCCTTCGACTGGCGCGGCGTGGTGGCGCCGGCGAATTTCCGCATCGACGCCTGGGTGACGCCGCCGCTTTACACCGGCCGGCCGCCGGTGATGCTGCCGGGCTTGCGGCCGGGCGACACCGCGACCAATGCCGCCGAGCCGGTCTCCGTTCCCGCCGGTAGCCAGGTGGTCATTCGCGCGACCGGCAAGGTCTCCTTCGACGTCGTCCGCATCGGCGGTCTCGAAGAGGCGCCGCCCGATGCCAAGGCATCGACGCCGGCGGGCACCGACGAGCGCCGCTTTATCATCAAGACCGACGGCTCGCTGACCGTGAACGGCGTCGGCCGCACCAGCCCGGTCTGGACCTTCAGCGCGATCCCGGATCGCGCGCCGAACATCGCGCTGGTCAAGGAGCCGGAGCGCCAGGCGCGCGGCGCGCTGCGGCTCGACTACCGCATGGACGACGACTACGGCGTGGTCGAAGCCAAGGCGACCTTCGCGCTCAAGGAGCCGCCACAAGAAAACAAAACCGCCGGCCAAGGAAACGTTAAAGAACGCCGCCCGCTTTACACCTCGCCGGATTACGCGCTGACGCTGCCGCAGGCGCGCGCGCGCGCCGGCATCGCGCAGACGACGCACGATCTCACCGAGCATCCGCTCGCTGGCAGCGATGTCATGCTGACGCTGGTCGCCAAGGACGAGGCCGGCAACGAGGGCCGCGGCGAGGCGACCGAAGTGCGGCTGCCGCAGCGCATCTTCGTCAAGCCGCTGGCCCGCGCGCTGATCGAACAGCGCCGCATCCTCGCACTCGACGCCAATGACAAGCCGGTGGTGCTGACCGCGCTCGATGTGCTGGCGCTGGCGCCGGAACGGTTCACGCCCGAAGCCGGCATCTATCTCGGCCTGCGCTCGGTTTATTTCGACCTGCGCAACGCCAAGAGCGACGACGCCTTGCGCGATGTCGTGGCGCGTCTGTGGGCGATGGCCTTGCAGATCGAGGACGGCAACGTCTCGCAGGCCGAGCAGTCGCTGCGCCAGGCGCAGGACGCGCTGCGCCAGGCGCTCGAGCGCGGCGCCAGCGACGAA
>JAUSBQ010000063.1 GCA_030651965.1 Pseudolabrys sp.
CTCGCTCCGACCGCACAGGCCCCCTCCCGACCGGCCATAGCGCGAACGCGCTTATGGCCGGTCGACCTCCCCCGCAAGCGGGAGAGGTGAAGAAGAAGTCGTGGCGAATATTCATTCTCATTTTCAGCTATCCAAAACCCACGTATCCTTGGTACCGCCACCCTGGCTGGAATTGACCACCAGTGAACCCTTCTTCAGCGCGACGCGGGTCAGTCCGCCCGGCACGATGCGCACGCCGTTGCGGCCGGTCAGCACGAAGGGCCGCAGGTCGACGTGGCGCGGCGCGACGCCTTCCTCGACGCAGGTCGGCGAGGTCGACAACGCCAAAGTCGGCTGGGCGATGAAATTCTTCGGCTCGGCTTTCAGCTTGGCGCGGAATTGCTCGATGGCGATCTTGCTCGCGGTCGGCCCGATCAACATGCCGTAGCCGCCGGAGCCGTGCACTTCCTTGACCACCAGTTCGGACAGATGTTCGAGCACGTATTTGAGATGCTCTTCCTCGCGGCAGCGCCAGGTCGGCACGTTCTTCAGCAAGGGCTCTTCGCCGAGATAGAATTTCACGATCGCCGGCATGAAGCTGTAGACGGCCTTGTCGTCGGCGATGCCGGTGCCGACGGCGTTGGCGAGCGTGACGTTGCCGGCGGTATAGGCCGACATCAGGCCGGGGACGCCGAGGATGCTGTCGGGACGGAAAGTGAGCGGATCGATGAAGTCGTCGTCGACGCGGCGGTAGATGACGTCGACGCGCTGCGGACCTTGCGTCGTGCGCATGTAGACGATCTCGTCCTTGACGAAGAGATCGCGGCCTTCGACCAGTTCGACGCCGAGCTTGTCGGCGAGAAACGAGTGTTCGTAATAGGCGGAGTTGAACACGCCGGGCGTCAGCAGCACGACGGTCGGTTCGCGCGGCGTCGACAAAGGCGCGACCGACTTGAGGCTGCGCAGCAGTTCGTCCGGATAATTCTCGACCGGCGCGATGCGGTGGCGCGAGAACAGTTCCGGGAACAGCCGCATCATGATCTCGCGGTTCTCCAGCATGTAGGAGACGCCGGAGGGCGTGCGGGCATTGTCCTCGAGCACATAGAAGGTCTCGGCATCGACGCGGATGATGTCGATGCCGGCGATGTGGACGTAGATGTCGTGCGGCACGCGCTGGCCGTTCATCTCCGGGCGGAAGGCCGGGTTACGGAAGACGAGGTCTTCCGGCACAAGGCCGGCTTTGAGAATTTCGCGCGCGCCGTAGACGTCCTTGATGAACATGTTGAGCGCGGTGACGCGCTGGGTCAGGCCCTTCTCGAGCAGTTTCCATTCCGAGGCCGCCATGATGCGGGGGATGACGTCGAAGGGGATCAGCCGTTCGGTGGCGTCGGCCTCGCCATAGACGGCGAAGGTGATGCCGATGCGGCGGAAGATCAATTCGGCCTCGCGGCGCCGATAGTCCAGCACGTCCGCCGGCACTTCCTTGAGCCAGCGCGCCAGTTCGCCGTAGGCCGGCCGGATTACGTCACCATCGTGACCCTTCATCTCATCGAAGGCGGCAGCCATTCTTGAAAACCCCCAGCAGCCCTTAACGCGCCATTCCGCATCAGATCCCGGACATTGTGCCTCTTCCCCGGCCTGGGGTGGAGGTGACGCGTTGTCCCGGAACAGACTTGTCCCGGAACACTATTCTGCAAGCTCCGGGCCAAGAAATAGCTAGGAAAAACACGTATTTGGGCGGCGAAAGGCCGACTATCCCCAGGTCATTGCCTAAAATATGGGCGATTGGCTAACGGGACGACAAGGGCCGGCCGCCATTGGCCACAGCCCCGTGGGCGCGGCCGCTTGAGCCCCCTGCCGGGGCACGCTACGTCTTGACGCCCGTCCGAGGCATTCCAACGACGCCTTCCTTCGCGAGCAGAGCATGACCCCTGAGATCGTCACCGCGGCTATTCTTGTCATCGGCGACGAGATCCTGTCCGGGCGGACCAAGGACAAAAATATCGGCTACATCGCCGAATACATGACCGCCCTCGGAATCGACGTGAAGGAAGTGCGGGTGGTCTCCGACGACGAGCCGGAGGTGGTCGCCGCGGTGAACGCGCTGCGCGCGCGCTATACGTACGTGTTCACGACCGGCGGTATCGGCCCGACCCATGACGACATCACCGCCGACTGCATCGCCAAGGCGTTCGGCGTCGGCATCGATTTTCACCCGGAGGTGGTGGCGATCATGAAGGAGCGCGTCGCCAGAATGGGCGGTGAGCTCAATGAAGCGCGCATGCGCATGACCCGCATTCCCGATGGCGCCGATTTGATCGTGAACAAGGTGTCCGGCGCGCCGGGCTTCTGGATCGGCAATGTCATCACCATGGCCGGCGTTCCGTCGATCATGCAGGCGATGCTCGACGAGGTGGCGCCGAAGCTCAAGACCGGCGTCAAGATGCTGTCCGAATCCATTCGCGCCGACGCCAAGGAAGGCGACATCGGCACCGAACTCGGCGCCGTCGCCAAGGCCTATCCGGACGCGATGATCGGCAGCTATCCTTTCATCGACGATCAGGGCATCCCCAACACCAATGTCGTGATGCGCTCGCGCGACGCCGCGAGGCTCGCCGAGGTGCGCATCGCGGTGGAAGCCATGCTCGCCACGGTCAAGACGCGGATGGCGGCGGACGCCAAATCATAACCGAACACTCACTGGGACGAACAATGACCGAGGCAGCCCGACCCGAAAAAATGTTTCCCGTCTCGTGGGATCAATTCCACCGCGACACCCGCGCGCTGACCTGGCGTCTGCATGAGGCGGGGCCGTTCGAGGCGATCGTGTGCATCACCCGCGGCGGGCTGGTGCCGGCGGCGATCGTGGCGCGCGAATTGAACGTCCGCATCATCGAGACGATCTGCATCGCCAGCTACATGAATTACAAGAACCAGGGCGAAATCCAGGTGATGAAGGGCATCGGCCACGAAGTGACATCGATGCGCGCGGCCGGCAAGTGCGTGCTGATCGTCGACGACCTGGTCGACACCGGCAAGACCGCGCGCGTGGTGCGCGAGATTTTGCCGTCGGCGCATTTCGCCACCGTCTATGCCAAGCCGATGGGCCGGCCTCTGGTCGACACCTTCATCACCGAAGTGTCGCAGGACACCTGGATCTATTTCCCGTGGGACACCGCGCTGTCCTACGTGCCGCCGATCCGCGCCGGTGGCGATTGATTTTGGCGATTGATTTTCCGCGGCGCATCGCGCGGCGCCGCAAGTTGGGCTAGGATCGACGCAACCGCAGCCGAGGAGGGAACGCCAATGACCGCAGCGACCGCCCACAAGATGCCCGACGCCGACCTCTTGTCCAAAGTCGTGCGCGCCAAGGACGTGCCGTGGCAACCGGCGCGGTTTCCCGGCTGCCACACCAAGACCTTGATGTTCGACCCGAAGAGCGGCCTGGCGACGTTGCTGTTCAAGATGGATCCGGGCGCCGAATTGCCCGACCACGAGCATGTACTGATCGAGCAGACTTATGTGCTGGAAGGCTCGCTGGTCGACAAGGAAGGTCCCGACGCCGGCATCGAGGTCGGCGCCGGCGAATTCGTCTGGCGTCCGGCCGGCAGCCGTCACGCGGCCTGGTCGCCGAACGGCGGCACGTTCCTGGCGATGTTCCAGATCCCCAACAAGTTCTACGAGAAGGACGGCCGTGTGACGGACTCGTACGGCAAGGACTGGGACGAAGTCTGGGGCGCGTTATTACCGAAGTGAGTTGAGGACGCCGCCGCGCCGGACATCATCCGCCGTCGCGGCGGATGATCAGAACGATGCGGGCGTGGCGGAATGGTAGACGCATGGGACTTAAAATCCCTCGGAAGGTAACTTCCGTGCCGGTTCGAGTCCGGCCGCCCGCACCACAACGATTCAACCCGATCAGGATGACTATGACCAAGCCTGGATCTACCGCTTCGATGACGATGCCGCCGGCGCGCGCCGGGGGCGGTTCTTGTCGTGGCGCGGGGCGCGCGGCGATGGTTGTGGCGATGGCGGGGTCGCTCGCGGCGTGCGCGACGCAGGGCGGCACGACCGAGGAGCGGATGGGCAGCAATCTGGTCTCGCCCGGCAAATTCCGGTTTTACAGTTGTGAGCATCTGGCGCGGCAGACCGTCCTGATGACGACGAGGGCAATGGAATTGGAAGGCTTGATCGCCAAGGCCGGCCCCGGCGCCGGCGGCAGCTTCGTTTCGGCGATCGCCTACCGGCCGGAATATCTCCAGGTGCGCGGCAACCTGGTCGAACTGCGCAAGGAGCAGGCAGAGAAGAATTGCGCGCCGCCGCCGACTGTCGCTGCGCCGGTCCATCCGGCGGCGGCCAAGCCGCGGGCGCGCCCGAAACGCTCATAATTGCGGCGGAACCCGATGGAACTTTTTTCGCAGACGGCTATTAATATCGGTGCGACGCGCCATTCGGACGCGGACAAACGGGGGCTCCCATGACCACCAGTATTTTGATCAGTCTTCTGATCACGTTTCTCGTTATCGTTCTCGTGCTTTATCTCGTCAACATGCTGCCGATCGACGGCCGCGCCAAGCAGATCGTGCGCATCGTCGTCATCATCATCGGCGTGCTGTCGCTGTTGAAATACATCAACGTCTACTGACGCTAAAGCTTCAGCGCACGTAGCCGCAGCGCATTGCCGACGACGCTGACGGATGACAAGGCCATGGCTGCCGCCGCGATGATCGGCGACAGCAACAGGCCGAACACCGGGTAGAGAACGCCGGCGGCGATGGGCACGCCGGCGGCGTTGTAGATGAAGGCGAAGAACAGGTTCTGCCGGATGTTGCTCATCACGGCGGCCGACAAAGCCCGCGCCTTGACGATACCCATCAGGTCGCCGCGCA
>JAUSBQ010000340.1 GCA_030651965.1 Pseudolabrys sp.
CTCAGGGATTCCACATACCGGCGCTGGCCCTCGGCATAGATGGTGTCGAAGGCGAGCGACGACTTGCCCGAGCCGGACAGGCCGGTGAACACCACCAGCTGGTCGCGCGGGATGGTGACGTCGACGTTCTTGAGGTTGTGCTCGCGGGCGCCGCGGATGGTGATGCTGCGGCTGTTGTCCGGCTTCTTGCGTGTTTCGGTCATTAAAGTTTCAATGTTGGAACTGCGGACGGGTGAAACACGCAAACAAATTGTGCCGGTGCTGGCGACATATAGGGTCCGGCGGCGGTAATGACAGAATAGAACGTAGTGAGAACAGCGGCGCTTTTCCAGTGCGCGGGCGTCACTAATCGGTTGAAAAATCCGGCAAACGAAAAAGGGCCGGCGCTAGGCCGGCCCTTCGACGTCGTTGGCTCACGTCAGTCCGGCTAGAACCGGTAGTTCAAGCCGAGTTTGGCGAGATGCGTATTGAATTTGACGTCGGTGTCGACGCCGCAGGTGGCCGCGCCGCAGGTCGCCTTGCCGAGATCGACGTAGAGATATTCGGCCTTGACCGACCAGGCGCCGAGGAGGGCGTATTCCAGGCCCGCGCCGACGGTCCAGCCGACCTTGGTCTTGGTGTCGGAGGCACCGCCGGCCGGCGTCATCTTCAGATCGCCGATCGCCGCGCCGCCAGTGATGTAAGGCAGCCAGCGATCGAAGGCATAGCCGATACGGCCGCGAACAGTGCCGAGCCAGCGGTTGCGGGTTTCACAGCCCGGCGCGCCGCAGAACTGGGTGGTCGAACCGTTGATCCAGCTATAATCGAAGTCGCCTTCCAGGCCCCAGACCCAGACGCCGGTCTGAAGATTGTAGCCCAGCGTGCCGCCGAGGATGGCGCCCTTCGTATTGAAGTCGCCGGTTGTGCCGAGGGCATTCGACCAGTTGGTCTTGCCCCAGCCGTAGCCGCCGTTGATTCCGACGTAGGAGCCGCTCCAGGAGAACGGAGCGACGTAATAGGCGGGGGCTTTGCGCGGCATGTCGGCGGCCGACGATGGCGACGCCATTGCCAGGGCAAACAGTCCCGCGAAAGCTGCAAGGATTTTACGCGTCATTGAATACCTCCTGGTGGTTTGGCCAAACGCAGGACAGGTGGTGAACGCGATATGACAGGTACCTCTGGCTATATAACCTGTGGATGATTCGAACTGTGGTATTGCAGCCACACGTTTCGTGAATTCTCAAACGAATCAGTTGCATGGCGCGGCGAAGCGGATTAAGAACAAAAACGGAACACGAATTGGCGCCCCGGCGGCGCGACCTTGGTCAGCCGCAAGCGAGACGCCTTGTGGATTAAAGCGAAACGGGCCCGCCGCGCCCTTTGTTGCCGCCCAGGCGGGGACTAGGGTGGGCCATCATTCAGCAGGGACGTCCCGCGGCGGGCGGCCCTCAACCAGCGACCGGCGGCGGCTCATAGGTGAGCCGGTTTCGCTTGTATCGCCACGCGGAGAGCATCATGGCGGGTAGCGTCAACAAAGTGATCCTGATCGGCAATCTGGGCGCCGATCCGGAAATTCGCCGCACCCAGGACGGCCGGCCGATCGCCAACTTGCGGATAGCGACGTCGGAATCGTGGCGCGACAAGGCGACCGGCGAGCGCAAGGAAAAGACCGAGTGGCACCGCGTCGTCATCTTCAACGAAGGCCTGTGCAAGATCGTCGAGCAGTACGTCAAGAAGGGCTCGAAGGTTTACATCGAAGGCGCGTTGCAGACCCGCAAATGGACCGACAAAGACGGCCACGAGCGCTACTCGACCGAGGTTGTGTTGCAGGGCTTCAACTCGTCGCTGACTATGCTTGACGGCCGTGCCGGCGGCGGCGCGGCTTCATCCGACTCCGATATGGGCGGCGACGATTTCGGCTCGCGCGGACCAAGTGGCGGATCTGGCGGCGGCGCGCCGGCACGCAAGCCGGCGATGGCCGGGGCCGGCAAGCGCGACGACATGGATGACGAAATTCCGTTCTGAGGCGGCGGCCGGCAACAGGCCGGCCTGAGGAATTGGCAGTCGAGGCGACATGACGACGCTCGCCACCGCGTTGCTCAAGGGATTGCGGGCGCATGGCGCGCGCGAGATCTTCGGCATCCCCGGCGATTTCGTGCTGCCGTTCTACAAGGTCATCGAAGAGAGCGGCATTCTCCCGCACTTCACGCTCAGCCATGAACCGGCGGTCGGCTTCGCGGCGGACGCAGCGGCCCGCTATCACTCCGGCATCGGCGTCGCCGTCGTCACCTATGGCGCCGGCGCCTTCAATGCCGTCAACGCCATTGCCGGCGCCTATGCCGAACGCTCGCCGGTGGTGCTGATCGCCGGTGCGCCGGGCGCGCGCGAACGCGCCAGCGGCTTCATGCTGCATCACCAGGCGCGCACCGTCGATACGCAGTTGGCGGTGTTCAAGGAAGTCACCTGCGACCAGGCGGTGTTGACCGACGCCGCTTCGGCGCCGGCCGAAATTGCCCGCGTGTTGCAAAGCGCGCGCGAACGCTCGCTGCCGGTCTATATCGAATTCCCGCGCGACATGGTCGGCGCGCCTTGCGGCGAGGTGCCGGTGCTGGCGCGCACAATGCCCAATGCCGACGCGCTGGCCGAGTGCGCCGACGAAATCTTGGCACGGCTGAAGGCCGCGAAATCGGCGGTGATCATTGTCGATGTGGAAATCCGTCGCTACGGCATCGAGGACAGGGTCGCGCAGCTTGCCCGGCAACTGGGACTGCCGGTGGTCACGACCTTCATGGGGCGCGGCCTATTGGAGAACGCGGCCGATGTCGCGGTCGGCACTTATCTCGGCGCGGCAGGTGACGCCCGCATCACCCGGCTGGTCGAAGACGCCGACGCGCTGCTGCTGCTGGGCGTCATCGTGTCCGACACCAATTTTGCGTTGTCGCAGCGCGTGATCGATGCCCGCCGTACCATGCTGGCGATCGACCGCCAGGTTCATATCGGCCACCATGTCTATCCCAACATTCCGCTCGACGCGCTGATCGGCGCGCTGAGCGAACGCACGACAGCGGCGGCCGCGCCGGTGACGATTCCGCATGCGCCGGCGCGCTATCCGCGCGGTCTGCAAGCGGACGACGCGGCGGTGGCGCCGTCGGACATCGCCTGCGCCATCAACGATTTGTTCGACCGGCACGGGCCGATGCCGATGACCGCCGATATCGGCGATTGCCTGTTCACGGCCATGGAGATTGAGAATTCGGCGCTGGCTGCGCCCGGCTATTACGCCGGCATGGGTTTCGGCGTGCCGGCCGGCATCGGCGTCGCGGCCGCGACCGGACGGCGGCCGCTGATCCTGGTCGGCGACGGCGCGTTCCAGATGACCGGCTGGGAGCTTGGCAACTGCCGCCGTTACGGCCTCGATCCGATCGTCGTGATTTTCAACAATTGCAGTTGGGAAATGCTGCGCGTGTTCCAGCCGGAATCGCAATTCAACAATCTGGACGACTGGCATTTCGCGGCCATCGCCCCGCTGATCGGCGGTTACGGCGAGCGCGTCACGACGCGCAAGCAACTGGCGGCGGCGCTGGAATCGGCTATCGCGCGGCGCGGCGTGTTCTCGCTGATCGAAGTGATGCTGCCGCGCGGCGCGGTGTCCGACACGCTGGCGCGCTTCGTCGCCGGCTTCAAGGCGGCGCGCGAGCGCGGCGCCTGAGTTAATTCTAGACTCTCGCCGACCGCCCCCGTGCTATTGCCGGCAGCCGCGCCGCCAGCACCTTGTCGATGCGGCGGCCGTCGAGATCCACCACCTCGAAGCGCCAGCCATGCGCGGTGAAGGTCTCGCCGCAGGCCGGCAAGTGACCCATGCCGGCGAGGACGAAGCCGGCGACGGTTGCGTAGTCGCGCCGTGCCGGCAAGGTCATGGCGAGATGTTCGGCCATTTCGTCGGCCGCCAGCGAACCCGACAACAGCCAGGAGCCATCGGCGCGGCGGGACGCCTCCGGCTCGTCGGTGTCGACGTCCGCCCGGAACGCGCCGGCGATGGCTTCCAGCATGTCGGCCGGCGTGATGATGCCTTCGAAATGGCCGTACTCGTCATGCACCAGCGCCATCGGCACCTCGGCGGCGCGCAAAGTTTCCAGCACATCCAGCGCATCGGCGGTGTCGTGAACGACCGGCGCCTGGCGAATATGGCTGCGGATATCGAGCGGCTTGCGCGACAGCGCGGCGGCGAGCAGATCGCGCGTCTGCACCACGCCGATCAGATCATCGACGGTGTCGCCCGCCGGCAGCCGGGAATGCTGCGCGTTTTTGAGCTTGTCGCGGATCGCTTTGTCGCTGGCAGTGAGGTCGAGCCAATCGACTTCGGTGCGCGGCGTCATCACGCCGCTGACGCTGCGATCGCTCAGCCGCATCACGCCTGAAATCAATTTGCGTTCGCCGGGCTCGATGATCCCGGCGGTTTCCGCCTCGGCGATGATGGTCTTGATCTCCTCGTCGGAGACGCCGCTTGCCGACGGCGTATTCTGCCGCAACAGACGCAGCAGCGCACGGCCGGAAAAATCGAGCAGCCACACCACCGGCGCGGCGACGGTTGCGAGGAGCGTCATCGCCGGCGCAACGCTCGCGGCGACCCTTTCCGGATTGCGCAAAGCGATCTGCTTCGGCACCAGTTCGCCGACGATCAGCGACGCATAGGTGATCAGCGCCACGACGACACCGATGCCGGCGGGCTCGGCGATCGCGCGCGGCAGGCCGAGGTCGATCAGCGAGCCGGTCAGGCGCAGGCCAAGCGTCGCACCCGACACCGCGCCGGAGACGATGCCGACCAACGTGATGCCGATCTGCACTGTGGAGAGAAACCGGCCGGGGTTGGAAGCCAGCGCCAGCGCGCGGCGCGAGCCATAGACGTTGCGGTCGATCATCGCCTTGAGCCGGCTCGGCCGGGACGAGACGATCGCCAGTTCGGACATGGCGAGGAGGCCGTTGATGACGATCAGAACGGCAACGATGGCAACTTCAAGATAGAGCATGATGGTTCATCTTAGCATCGCGGAGACCCGACGGGAGCGTCATGGTGACGCGCTATCATTTGTGTCAGTTGGCGCCGCGTGTCAGCCGATCGCGGCTTTCACGCCGTCGACGACGAATTGCACGGCCAGCGCGGCGAGCAGCACGCCGAGAATGCGCGAGGCGACCGAGGTGGCGGTGGTGCCGAGCAGATTGCCGATGCGGCCGGCCAGTTCGAACACGACGAAGCACAGCAGCATCACCGCGGCGATGACGCCGAGCAGCAGGCCGAGGCGCAGCGGATCGCCGTCGCCGCGGCCGGCCAGCAAGACGCTCGCCGTGATGGCGCCGGGGCCGGCCATCAGCGGGATGGCGAGCGGGAAGGCGGCGATGTTGCGCACGCGCTCCTCGATGGCGTTCTCGGCGGTTTCGGTCTGGCGCACGACGCGCACGCCGAACACCATTTCCGACGCGATCGAGAACAGCAGCAGGCCGCCGGCGATGCGGAAGGCGGGCAGCGAGATCGCCAGCATGCGCAACAGCCAGTCGCCGGCCAGCGCCGCGCCGGCCAGGATCGCGGTCGCGATCAGGCAGGCGCGCCAGGCGACGCTGCGGCGCGACTTCGGCGGCAGACCTTGGGTAAGGGCGATGAACGCCGGCACCAGCCCGATCGGATCGAGCACCACCAGGATCGTGACCAGCGCGGAGACGACGAAGTCGAGCGGGAGAGACTGCAACGCCATGGCGCGATGCTAGAGCGTTTTCGAGCGAAGTGGAAACCGGTTCGCGTCGCCTTACACGCGCGGTTTTCGCGGCTTTGAGGCGGCCGCCGGCGGCGCCCGCGGACCTTATTGTAACGTATTGAAAAATAAGACCGAAATAGCCGGGATCGGGCGTCTTTAGGGTTGGCGTTAGGCGCTTGAATCAGCTAGAAAATCGCAGATTCTCTCGTCCTGCAGGAACGCCTCTTTGTCCGACACTGAAACACCCAAATCGGGGGGCGATCAGCCCACCGACGTGCGCCCTGTCTCCATCACCGAAGAGATGAAGCGGTCGTATCTCGATTACGCCATGAGCGTGATCGTGTCGCGCGCGCTGCCCGATGTGCGCGACGGCTTGAAGCCGGTGCATCGCCGCATCCTCTTTTCGATGCACGAGCAAGGCCATACGCCGGACAAGAAATACGTCAAGTCGGCGCGCGTCGTCGGCGACGTGATGGGCAAGTATCACCCGCATGGCGACAGCGCGATCTATGACGCGCTGGTGCGAATGGCGCAGGACTTCTCCATGCGCCTGCAGCTCATCGACGGGCAGGGCAATTTCGGCTCGGTCGACGGCGATCCCGCCGCCGCCATGCGATACACCGAGTGCCGTCTCGCCAAGCCGGCGATGGCGTTGCTCGACGATATCGACAAGGACACCGTCGACTATCAGGAAAACTACGACGGCAGCGAGAGCGAGCCGGCAGTGCTGCCGGCGCGCTATCCGAATTTGCTGGTCAACGGCGCCGGCGGCATCGCCGTCGGCATGGCGACCAATATCCCGCCGCACAATCTCGGCGAAGTCATCGACGCGACCATCGCGTTGATCGACAACCCGGCGATCTCGACCGACGATCTGATCGGCATCGTGCCCGGGCCTGATTTTCCGACCGGTGGCATCATTCTCGGCCGCGGCGGCATCTACAGCGCCTATCACACCGGCCGCGGCTCGGTGGTGATGCGCGGCAAGGTGCATTTTGAGACGCTTCGCAAGGAGCGCGAAGCGATCATCATCTCGGAAATTCCCTATCAGGTGAACAAGGCGACGATGGTCGAGCGCATCGCCGAACTGGTGCGCGACAAGAAGATCGACGGTATTTCCGACCTGCGCGACGAAAGCGACCGCGACGGCTATCGCGTCGTCATCGAGCTCAAGCGCGACGCCGAACGCGACGTCGTGCTCAATCAGCTCTACCGCTTCACGCCGTTGCAGACGAGCTTCGGCGTCAACACCGTGGCGCTCGACGGCGGCCGCCCGCTGGTGATGACGCTCAAGGACATGCTGGTCGCCTTCGTCGCGTTCCGCGAAGAAGTCGTGTCGCGGCGCACCAAGTTCCTGCTCGGCAAGGCGCGCGACCGCGCCCATGTGCTGGTCGGCCTCGCCATCGCGGTTGCCAATATCGACGAAGTCATCAGGCTGATCCGCGCCTCGGCGGACGCCAAGGAAGCGCGCGAAGCCTTGATGGGGCGCGACTGGCCGGCCAAGGACATGATCAACATGGTGCTGTTGATCGACGATCCGCGCCATCGCGTTTCGCCGGAAGGCAACACGCGGCTGTCGGCCGAACAGGCGCAAGCCATTCTCGATCTGCGCCTGCAACGCCTGACCGCGCTCGGCCGCGACGAAATCGCCGCCGAACTGGACAAGCTTGCCGCCGAGATCGCCGATTATCTCGATATTCTGCGCTCGCGCGCGCGCATCCAGACCATCATCAAGGACGACCTGCATTTCATTAAGACGCAGTTCGCGACGCCGCGCCGTACCGAGATCGCCGAGGCGATCGGCGATCTGGACGACGAAGACCTGATCCAGCGCGAGGAGATGGTCGTTACCGTGTCGCATCTCGGCTACGTCAAGCGCGTGCCGCTGTCGACCTATCGTGCGCAGAAGCGCGGCGGCAAGGGCCGCTCCGGCATGCAGACGCGCGACGAGGATTTCGTGTCGCGGCTGTTCGTCGCCTCGACGCATACGCCGGTGCTGTTCTTCTCGTCGCGCGGCCAGGTCTACAAGGAAAAGGTCTGGCGCCTGCCTTTGGCGGCGCCGCAGGCGCGCGGCAAGGCGATGATCAATATCCTGCCGCTGGATGCCGGCGAAACCATTACCTCGATCATGCCGCTGCCGGAGGATGAGACGTCCTGGGCCAATCTCGACGTCATGTTCGCC
>JAUSBQ010000348.1 GCA_030651965.1 Pseudolabrys sp.
TCGAACAGGCGCTCGCGGGCGTCAGCGCGGTTGCGCACCTGGTCGCGGTATTGCTGCGCCAGAATGACGATAACGCCGTCCTTGGTCAGCCTCGAGCCGGCAAGCTTCATCAGCCGGACGGCGACATCGTTCGGCAGCCCCGGCGAGCGCCGCGCGTCGAAGCGCAATTGCACCGCCGACGACACCTTGTTGACGTTCTGCCCGCCCGGCCCGGAGGACCGCACGAAGCTTTCCTCCAGTTCGGAATCGTCGATGGCAATGGTGTCGGTGACGCGGTGCATAGCTCTGTCATTCCGGGACGCCGCAACGCGGCGGGCCCGGAATCCATACTCCCAGAATCAAAAATTAAACAGAAGCCGAGTCCCCAACGCCGGCTGCGGCGTATGGATTCCGGGTTCGCTCGCAAATGCGAGCGCCCCGGAATGACTAAGAGGTCAAATACTTCTTCGCCAGTATCTTGCCCTCTTCCACCGCCGGCTGGTCGAAAGCGTCAACGCCGAGAAGCTGCGCGGCGATGATGGTCTCGAGCATGAAATGCATCAGCAATTCGCCGAGACTTTCCTCGTCGATGCGCGGCATATGGATCGTGCGCACCGGGCAGCCGTTCTTGGCCAAAGTCTCCGCCGTGGCGCGGCCTTGCGCCGCCACCAGATCGCCGATCGTCTTAGCCCCGAGGCCGGGTTCGCCGGCAAGCCTGGCGAGGTCCTTGTCGATGCGCGGACCCAGGCCGGCGCGGTCGGTGGTGATGACGGTGAATAGTTTGTCGCGCGGCCCGGCGATGAACAATTGCAACTGGCTGTGCTGGTCGACCGGCCCCAACGCCGCGATCGGCGTGGTGCCCTTGCCGTCCTTGCCGAGGCTTTCGGCCCAGAGCTGCACATACCAGCGCGTGAAGCGCTCCAGCCGGTCGGCATAGGCCATGACGACGCTGATGCTCTTGCCTTTGCTCTCGGCGAGCGCGACCGACAGCGCCGCGCCGAGCGCGGCCGGCACCTCGGCGGCCTTTTTCCTGGCCAGCACCGGCGCCAGCGCCAGAGAAGCACCTGCGCGGATGGCGACGACGTCGAGCCCGAGCATCGCCGCCGGCAACAGGCCGACATTGGTCAGCACCGAGAAGCGGCCGCCGACGCCGGTGTGATGATCGAGCATCGGCACTTTGAATTTGCCGAGCAGATCGCGCAGGCCGTTGGCCGTGCCGCTCTTCGACGGCTCGCTCAGCCCCAGAAAGATATCGGGAATGCGCGGGCCGAGGCTCGCCGCCTGCAACGCCGACAGCGCGGCGATGCTCTGCATCAAGGTCTCGCCGGTGCTGCCGGACTTGGAGATCGCGACAAAGCGCGACGTCTGCAAGGGCAGCCGCTCCAGCAGCGTGGCGAAAGACTCCGGATCGAGATTGTCCATGAAATGCAGACGCGGCCCGCTGCGTAGCGCGCCGACGCCCGGCACGCCATGACCGGCCAGTTGCGCCAAAGTCTGCCCGCCGAGGCTCGAGCCTCCGGTGCCGAGCATCACGATATCGGTGGCGCGGTCGGCGAGCCGCACGGCGGTGTCGCGCAGCGCCGGTATTTCGTCGCGCGTTTCAGGCAGGTTCAGGAGCGGCAAGCCGCCGTCGGCGTGGCGGGCGCGCAGCCAGTCCAGCGCCGTCTCGGCGCGCGCCAGCGTGGCATTCAACGCATCGGCGGAGACGCCGTGCTGGCCGATGTTCTGTTCAAGCGCGCTGTCGATGGATTGGATCAGGGGCATGGCGTCTCATTCTCAAATGAAAAAAATCGGCAATAGACCTGTCCTAACGCCGCAACGGCGCAACCGTTCAATCGGCGCTCGATTCCAGTCCCTTGGGCCGGCCGACAACGGTGACCAGCATGCCGCCGCCGAACAGCCGCTTGGCGACGCGCCTTGCATCCTCGATGGTCACCGCGTCGATCATCGCCGAGCGGCGCTGCATGTAGTCGATGCCGAGGCGGTCGAGCTGAATCTGGGTGAGCTGGGCGGCAATCTTCGATGAGGTGTCGAGTGACAGCGCGTAGGCGCCTTTGAGATACGACTTCGCCGCCGCCAGTTCGTCGGCGGTCGGGCCTTCGTCGGCCATGCGCTTGGTCTCGGCTTCGATGATCGCCAGCGCTTCGCCAGTG
Source organism: Pseudolabrys sp. (assembly GCA_030651965.1). Lineage (GTDB taxonomy): Bacteria > Pseudomonadota > Alphaproteobacteria > Rhizobiales > Xanthobacteraceae > Pseudolabrys. The sequence continues at coordinate 2,133 of JAUSBQ010000348.1, forward strand.
CGGTCAGAGCGGGTCGCTGTGCCGCCAAGGACGACCGAGGCGCGCTTGAACCAGACCAGGCTGTCGGACACGCCATAGGCCAGCCCGCGCTTCTCGCGCACTTCCTTGTACAGCCGCGACGAAAAGCTGCCGCCGCCGAGAATGTGGTTGACGATATAGCCGGCCATGAAGTCCGGATCGTTGCGCGCGAGGCCCTGGCCACCGAACGTCACCACCGCCTGCGGCACGTCGAGGTTGACGACGATGCGGCGGCCGAGGCCGGAAGGCTTCGCCTCGGCGACCGGCTTGATGTCGTTCTTGGCCGGCAATTTAGCGAAGGCGCGGTCGATCAATTCGCCCGCCGTCTTGGCATCGATGTCGCCGACGATCGAGATGGTGAGTTCATTGCGCGCGAAGACGCGGCGCACATAGCCGCGCAGGTCGTCGGCCGTGATGGTCGGCATGCTTTCCAGCGTGCCTCTGCTCTCGCGGCCATAGGGATGGCCGGGGAACGCGGTCTCCCACCAGCGGCGACTGGCGATGGTGTTGGGATTGGTGGTGTCGCGCTGAAGCCCGGCGATGACCTGCCGGCGCACGCGCTCGACCGCCTCGGCATCGAAGCGAGGCGCGGTCAGCGCCAGCCGCAGCAGGTCGAAGGCTTCGTCGCGGTGTTCGCTGAGCGCGCGCAGCGAGCCGTGGAATTCATCGCGGCCGACCCGGAAGCTCAACTCGATGGCGCGGTTTTCCAGCCGCTCGTGAAAGGTCTTGGCGTCGAGATCGCCGGCGCCTTCGTCGAGCAGATCGGCGGCGAAATTCGCCGTGCCGGTCTTGTCGGCGGCATCCTGACTCGAGCCGCCGTGAAACGAGTAATTCAGCGCCACCAGCGGCACCGCCTGATCGCGCACCAGCCAGGCTTCGATGCCGGCCGGGCTGACGATCTTTTCGATATTCACCGCCGACGCCGAAGGCGGTGCGACGATGAAGGCGAAGGCAGCGAGCGAAAGCGCAGCGAGGCTACGCATCATGTCCGCTTCTCCGCATTGACGGGCTGCGCGCTCGCGGGTTGCGCCGGCGCCGGGCTCGTATCCTTGATCAGATAGCCGGTGACCGAGCGCTTCTTGTCGAGCCATTCGCGCGCGGCGTCCTGCACCTGCTGCGCGGTCACCGCGCGGATGCGGCTTGGCCACTTCTTGACGTCATCGACGGTGGCGCCGGTCATCAAGGCGCTGCCGTACCAGCGCGCCATCGTCGCCTGATTATCCTGCGCATAGATCGCATCGGCGATCATGCGCGACTTGGCGCGCTCCAGCTCCTCGCTGGTCACGCCCTTGTCGATGACCTGCGCGATCACCGCGTCGGCTTCCGCCTCGAGCTGCGCCAACGTCACGCCGGTGCCGGGCGAAGCGTAGAAGCCGAACCTGGCCATATCGAGCGCCGAGCTGTCGTAGTAAGCGCCGGCGACGACGGCGACGCGCTTGTCGACAACCAGATGACGGTACATCCGGCTGTTGGAGCCGGTGCCGAGAATATGACCGAGTACTTCCAGCGACTCGGATTGGCCGGGCAAGTTGGCAGCTTTGCCGGTGGCGAAGGACGGCACCAGATAGTTCCGCTGCACGGCCGGCTGCTCGACACGCGGATCGGCCAAGGTCAACGAGCGCGGCGACACCTGCGGCGGCTCCTGCGGCCGCTTGCGTGGCGCAATCGCGTCCTGGCGCTTGATCTTGCCGTAAGTCTCCTGCGTCAGCTTGAGCGCCGCCTCCGGCTCGATGTCGCCGGCGATGACCACGACGGCGTCGTTCGGACCATAAAAGCGCCGATAGAAGTCGATGGCGTCGTCGCGTGTCAGCCCTTCCATCTCATGGCGCCAGCCGATGATTGGCTTGCCGTAGGGGTGATTGAGGAACAGCGCGGCGTCCATCTGCTCGCCGAGGCGCGCGCGCGGATTGTTCTCCATGCGCTGGTTGCGCTCCTCGAGGATGACGTCGCGCTCCGGCAGAACAATGGCATCGGTGAGAACCAGGCCGGTCATGCGGTCTGCCTCGAATTCCATCACGGTCTTGAGCTGCTCGGTCGGTACGCGCTGGAAATAGCCGGTGTAGTCGTTGGAGGTGAATGCGTTTTCCTGGCCGCCGATGCGCGCCACCACGGTCGAGAAGCGGCCGGCCGGATTCTTGGCGGTGCCCTTGAACATCAGATGTTCGAGGAAGTGCGCCAGCCCCGATTTGCCGGGCGTCTCATCGGCGGCGCCGACCTTGTACCAGATCATGTGCGTGACGACCGGCGCGCGATGATCCGGAATGACCACCAGTTGCAGCCCGTTCTCCAGCCGGAAGTCTGAGACCTTGGCGCCGGCCTGTTCGGCGGCGGAGGCCGACAGCGGCGACTGACTCAATGACAGAGCCAGCGCACAGGCGAGGATCGCTGCGCGGTCGATCAAGACGTTAAATTTGAATGTCACGTGAGGAGCCCTGCATCCGTGCTGCCGCGTCGCCCCGCGTGCGTGCGATACTGCAATCAAAGCGTTCTTGAAAACGGAACCCGAACGCCAAAGTGCAAAGAAAAGAGAAGTCCAAAGAGAAGAGCCGTCCGGCTACTTCTCCAGGTCGGTGCCGCGTTGGGTCTTATAATCGTACGCCTTCGGCGCCGTGGTGCGGCCGGACAGGCCATAAGGCTGATCCGGTGATGGTGTCTGATAGCCGCGCGGCGGTTCGGTGAGCGCCGTACGCGGCGGTTCGCCGGTGAATTTCGCGGTATCGTCGTCGGTGCGGCCGAACATGTTGCCGAAAAGCCCGCCGCTATAACCCAACTGGGACGGCGTCAGTCTTCGACCGTAGTCGCTCGACGAACCGACCTCCTGCGTCGTCCGGGCGACACGTCTTGTGTCGCGCGGCTTGGCTCCCGGAGTCATTTCATCGGGCCGCAACGGCCGCTGTTCGCGCCTGAGCGCCTCGTCTGCCGTTGTAAAGGCATTGCGCTCGCGCGCCGCTTCTTCCTTGGCGCGCAGCACGTCCGGATCCTTCGGCCAGGCCGGGTTATTGGCGATCAACGCGTCGGACCGCTCCGGCGGCGGCAGCGTCCTGCTGGGCGGAATAACCAGCGGCGGGCGCTCCTGATAGTTGATGATCTTCTGGTCCCGTTGCAGGCCGATGCCTTCGAGGATGCCGCGCAAAATCCTGGTATCGAAGGCCTCTTCTTCGTCGGCGGAAGCGGGCGACGGAACGGCCATCACGGCGGCGGCGAGCACCAGGCTCAAAGCCACGCCGGTGAGGGCCTGTGCGGTCGTACGTGTCGGTCGCTGAGCGATCATGCGAAACGGACCCTTACTCGCGAAACTAAAGAGCGATAACCAGTATATTGCCGTCGATCAGGGCGCTTTTACGGCATGGTCCCCGGCGAAGGATTCATACAGCAGGCCAATGACCCCGGCAACGATTGCCACGTCGGCGAGGTTAAAAACGTACCAATTGAAGCGCCAATCTGCCCCGGAAACGTGAAAAAACACGAAATCCATCACCCAGCCATAGGCCAGCCGGTCGATGGCGTTGCCGAGCGCCCCGCCGATAATCAGCCCCAAAGCCAGCGCGGTGAGCCGGTTTTCCGCCTTGGACAGCCAGGCCCACAGCACCACCACCGCCACCGCCTTGAAGGCGAGCAGAACGAAGGGCCAGAGCGCGCCCTCCGAGGCGAACAGGCCGTAGCTGATGCCGGTATTCTTGGTCAGCACGAAGTCGAAGAACGGCCCCAGCCGGATCGGGTTGGCGTCGAGGTCGTGGACGAACAGCAGGTACAGCTTGCTGGCCTGGTCGATGACGCAGACGATCGCCGCCACGGCCAGGCCGAAGCAGGTGAGCGGGCCGCGGAGGTAGCTTCTTATTTCCATTACTCCGCCGCCTTGCGCATGGTTTCCCATTCGCGCAGCGCCTGAGCGTCGCGCGGCGAGACATCGGGATATAGGGGATCGGTCCCGATGGTGCCGAGGATTTTCCACGAACGCGCGCACTTGGTGCCTTCGGCGAGATTCGGCACCACCGCGACGCCGGGAACATCGGGCTGACTGAAGGCGCCGGCCGCTCCCTCGCCCTGCACCAAGGTCGCCGCCGAGGTGATGCAGATTTCGGCGAGATCGACGTCGAGCACCGCTTCATAGAGTTCCGCGTTCGACACATGCACGATCGGATGCGCCTCCAGCGACGAGCCGATGCGCTTCTGCGCCCGCTCGCCTTCCAGCGCGCCGGTGACGACGCGGCGCACAACGCGCACCTTGCGCCACTTCTCGGCCAGTCTGTCGTCGCGCCAATTGGCCGGCACTTCGGGAAAAGTTTCGAGATGCACCGACTTGGCGTCATTGCCGTAGCGCGAAATCCAGGTCTCTTCCGCAGTGAAGCACAGCATCGGCGCCAGCCACGTCACCGTGCAGCGGAACAGATGGTCGATCACCGTCAGCGACGCCTTGCGCGTCGTCGACGAATACGGATCGCAATACAGCGCGTCCTTGCGGATGTCGAAATAGAACGCCGACAGGTCGGACGTCATGAAGGCGCTCAACGCCGCGAAGATGCGCTTGTAGTCGAAATCGGCGTAAGCCTGCCGCACCAGTTCGTCGAGCTCGCTCAAGCGGTGCAGCATCAGCCGCTCCAGCTCCGGCATCTTCTCGAAGGCGACGCGCTCGTCCTCGTGGAAATGCGCCAGCGAACCGAGCATCCAGCGCATGGTGTTGCGCAGCTTGCGATAGGTGTCGGCCGTGGTCTTGAGGATTTCTGGGCCGATGCGCAGATCGTCGGCATAATCCGAGGCGCAGACCCACATGCGCAGGATGTCGGCGCCGGACTGCTTGATGACGTCCTGCGGCGCGGTGACGTTGCCGGTCGACTTCGACATCTTGCGGCCCTGCTCGTCCAGGACGAAGCCATGCGTCAGCACAACATCGAACGGCGCGCGGCCGCGCGTGCCGCAGCTCTCGATCAAGGAGGAATGAAACCAGCCGCGATGCTGGTCCGAGCCTTCCAGATACATGACCGTGTCGTTGCCGCCGACCGCCTTGCGCTTGATGCCGGCGAGTTGCGGGAAATGCACGTCGTCTTCCAGCACGAAAGCATGTGTGGACCCTGAGTCGAACCAGACGTCGCAGATGTCGTCGACTTTCTTCCACGGCTCGTTGGCGCGCTTGCCGAGGAAGCGCTCGCGCGCGCCCTCCTTGTACCAGGCGTCGGCGCCCTCGGCTTCGAAAGCCTCGACAATGCGGACGCTGACTTCCGGATCGTCGAGAATGTCGACCGAGCCATCGGGCTTCTCGGTGATAAATACTGCAATGGGCACGCCCCAGGCGCGCTGCCGCGAGATCACCCAGTCGGGCTTGGCCTCGATCATGCCGGTGATGCGGTTCTCGCCCGCCTTCGGCACCCAGCGCGTCACCTTGATCGCCGACAGTGCGCGATGGCGCAACGTGTCGGCGGGCTTGTCGATGCCCTGATCCATCGCGATGAACCACTGCGGCGTGTTGCGGAAGATGATCGGCTTCTTCGAGCGCCACGAATGCGGATACTGATGTTTGAGGCGGCCGCGCGCGATGATGTTGCCGGCTTCCGCCAGCGCCGCGATCACCGCGTTGTTGGCGTCACCCTTCTCGCCCTTGTCGTTGATGACGCGCTTGCCTTCGAAGCCGGGCGCCGACGCGGTCAGCGCGCCGTTCTCGTCGACGGTGTAGGGAATGACCGGGCTGATGCCGCGCGCTTCCAAGGCCGCGCGGCTCGCGGTCCAGACCTCGAAATCCTCGCGGCCGTGCCCCGGCGCGGTGTGCACGAAGCCGGTGCCGGCTTCGTCGGTGACGTGGTCGCCGGCGAGGAGCGGCACCTGAAAGTCATAGCCATTGCCGTGCAACGGATGCCTGCAAACTAAGCTTCCAAGCACGAGAGCAGGCACATCAGCAATGCGTTCGACATCAGTTACTTTTGCCGACTTGAAAACGTCCTCGGAGAGCTTGTCAGCAAGAATAAATTCGTCACCCGTTTTCGCCCAGTTTCCTTCCGGCGCGGATAGCACTCGATAAAGGCCATATTGGACACGATCCGAAAAAGAGATCGCGCGATTGCCTGGCAGAGTCCACGGTGTAGTCGTCCAGATAACAACGCTGGCATTCGCCAGCTTCGCATTCCATTCAGCGTCGAGAACAGGATCGTTGGATTCTCTGAAATCTGTCCTGCCTTGGCTATGAACAATGCTTGAGTCAAACTTCTTAACCGGAAACTTCACCCACACCGTATCTGAGGTATAATCCTCGTACTCGATCTCGGCTTCCGCCAGCGCGGTCTTTTCGACTACGCTCCACATCACCGGCTTCGAGCCGCGATAGAGAAGCTTGTTGGCGGCAAATTTCATCAGTTCGCGCGCGATCTGCGCCTCGGCCGGAAAGCTCATGGTCGTGTAGGGGTGATCCCAGTCGCCCTCGACGCCGAGGCGCTTGAATTCCTCGCGCTGCACCTCCAGCCATTTTTGCGCATAGGCACGGCATTCCTGCCGGAACGCGACCATCGCGGCAGGCTCCGAAAAGTTCGGCTTCGCCTTGTTCTTGGAGCGGTAGTTCTCTTCCTCGATCTTCCATTCGATCGGCAGGCCGTGGCAGTCCCAGCCCGGCACGTAGTTGCTGTCATAGCCGAGCATCTGCTGCGAGCGCGTCACCACGTCCTTGAGGATCTTGTTAAGCGCGTGGCCGATATGGATGTTGCCGTTGGCGTAAGGCGGGCCATCGTGCAGCACGAATTTCTCGCGGCCCTTGGCGGCGGCGCGCAACTGGCCATAAAGGTCGCCCTCCTCCCAGCGCTTGAGGATTTCGGGTTCCTTCTGCGGCAGGCCGGCGCGCATCGGGAATTCCGTCT
>JAUSBQ010000349.1 GCA_030651965.1 Pseudolabrys sp.
GTTCACCGCAGTGGCGATGTTGCCGTAGCCGGTGAGAATGATGCCGCGCGCGTCCGGGCGGCTGCGCTTGAGCGCCGAAATCACGTCGAGCCCGTTGCCGTCGCCGAGCCGCATGTCGACCACGGCAAAAGCCGGCGCCGCGCGCTCGACCTGCAACAGCCCGTCGGCGACCGACTCGGCGGTGGTCACGGTGAAGCCGCGCTGTTCCAGCGCCTTGGCCAGCCGTTGCAGAAACGAACGGTCGTCCTCGACCACCAGAACCGTGCGTTCCCCAGCATAGTCGATCGTCGGCGCGTCGGCGACTTCGTTCATGGCAAGGTTCACGTTTTGACCCGCTTCTGTTGGTTTCGGAAGGCAGTCTAGCCAGTAAATGCCGCATAAACAAAATGCGGACGGACTGCGGCGAATTCAAGTCGGCGCGAAGCTCAATAACCGTTCGAATTCGCTTCGGTTCCACCGCAGGGTGACGATCGCGCCGCGATTCGGCGCCGTGTGGTTGGCGAAGCTCAGCGTCGCGCCGGAGCGCTCGAGCAGCGTCTTGGCGATGAAGAAGCCGAGGCCCAAGCCCGTCGGCTCGTCGTCGTCATCTTTCTTGCCCTGCTTGCGGCGGCGGCTGGTGACGTAAGGTTCGCCGATGCGGTCGAGAATATCCGGCGCGAAACCCGGTCCATCGTCGCTGATCGACACCTCGATCGTGTCGCTGTCCCACGCGGCGACGACGTCGACACGCTCGTTTGCGAAGTCGACGGCGTTCTCCAGCAGGTTGCCGAGGCCATAGAGGATCGCCGGGTTGCGCGCGCCGACCGGCTCGGCGCTGCGGTCGTCCGGCACGGTGACGCCGATGTCGACGCCGAAATTGCGGTGCGGCGCGACCACCTCCTCGATCAGCGACGTCAGCGGCGTGCGGTCGAACGGTTCGCCACTCGACGACAGCTCGGTCAGCTTGGCGAGAATGTCGCGGCAACGCGTCGCCTGCGACCGCAGGAGCCGCACGTCCTCGCCATGCGGCGCGTCGGCGGGGATCGCGTTTTCCAGTTCCTTGGCGATGACCGAGATGGTCGACAGCGGCGTGCCGAGTTCATGCGCGGCGGCGGCGGCCAGTCCGTCGAGCTGAGACAGATGCTGCTCGCGCGTCAGCACCAGTTCGGTGGCGGCGAGCGCGTCGGCAAGCTGGCGCGACTCCTCGGTGATCTGCCAGGCGTAGACGCCGATGAAGCCGATCGCCAGCAGGATCGAGAGCCAGACGCCCATCATGTAGATCGGCGGCAGTTGCAGCGGCTCTTCAACGTCCCACGGCAGCGGGTAATGCACGAACACCAGTACAGTGGCGCAGGCGACCGCGAAGGCCCCCAACATGATGGTGAAGCGCGGCGGCAGCGCGGTCGCCGACAGCAGCACCGGCCCGAGGAACAGGAATGCGAACGGGTTCTGCAAGCCGCCGGTGAGAAAAATCAGCACCGCCAGTTCGGCGATGTCGAAAGCCAGGAGCCAGGCGGCGCGGTCGGGTTCGAGGCGTTGCGTCAGGTGAAAGCGCAGCCGCAACGCGATGTTCAGCCAGGCCGACAGCGCAATCACCGCGAGGCAGGCCCAGATCGGCAGTGGAAACTCGAGCCCGACATGGACCACCAGCACGGCGGTGCTCTGACCGATCACCGCCAGCCAGCGCAGCCGCACCAGCGTGTCGAGGCGCACATTGCGGCGGGGATGACTGTCGGCAAGGCCAAAGGCGGGCATGGCGGGGAGTGTAGCGGTTCGCGGTGGCTGGCACCAATGCCACAAAGCCGCGCCGTATCTGGCGTCCCTTGTCCTTTGCTCTTGAACTTGCGGCGCAGCAAGGTCACATCTGAGCGATCATGGATGCGTCAGACAGTCCCGCCATCGCCGTCGACAATCTCGTCAAGCGCTATAAAACCGCGACCGCCGTCGATGGCATTTCGTTCCGTCTCGCGGCTGGAACGATCACCGGACTGCTCGGCGGCAATGGCGCCGGCAAGACCACGACCATCGCCATGATCATGGGCCTGGTCAGCCCCACGTCCGGCACCGTCCAGGTCCTCGGCGCGCTGATGCCGAAGCAGCGCTACCGCGTGCTGCACCGGATGAATTTCGAAAGCCCTTATGTCGACATGCCGATGCGGCTCACCGTGCGGCAGAACCTGTCGGTGTTCGCCCAGCTTTACGGCGTGGCCGACATCGACGGCCGTATCGCCACGCTGGCCGCCGCGCTCGACCTCACCGATTTTCTCGACCGCCCGGCGGGCAAGCTGTCGGCGGGGCAGAAGACGCGCGTGTCGCTCGCCAAATCGCTCTTGAACAAGCCCGACGTTCTGCTGCTCGACGAGCCGACCGCCTCGCTCGATCCCGACACGGCGGACTGGGTGCGCACGCGTCTCGAACGTTATCGCGCCGAGAGTGGCGCGACGATCCTTCTGGCCTCGCACAACATGAACGAGGTCGAACGCATGTGCGAGCGCGTCATCATCATGAAGAAAGGCCGCATCGAGGACGACGACACACCGGCGGGCCTGCTGGCGCGCTACAGCCGCGAAACGCTGGAGGACGTGTTTCTCGATGTTGCGCGCGGGCGGGATCGCGAGGTGGCGCAATGAATTCCTCCGGCCTCGAATTCTCCTTCAACCGCACCGCGGCGATGGTGCGGCGTTATTGGTATCTCTTGATCTCGTCCTGGCCGCGGCTCTTGGACCTGATCTATTGGCCGGCCGTGCAGATGCTGATGTGGGGCTTTCTGCAGCTTTACGTCTCGCAGAACTCCAGCTACTTCGCCAACGCCGCCGGCGTGTTCATCGGCGCGGTGCTGCTATGGGATATTCTTTTTCGCGGCCAGCTCGGCTTTTCGATTTCGTTTCTCGAGGAAATGTGGGCGCGCAATCTCGGCAACCTGATGATGTCGCCGTTGCGACCGGCAGAATTCATCGCGGCGCTGATGGTGATGAGCATCGTGCGGCTGTCGATCGGCATGATCCCGGTGACGTTTCTCGCCATCGCCTTCTTCGGCTTCAATCTGTGGTCGATGGGCCTCGCGCTCGCCGCCTTCTTCGTCAATCTCATCCTGACGAGCTGGGCGATCGGCATCTTTGTCGCCGGCCTGTTGCTGCGCAACGGCCTGGGCGCCGAGAGCATGGCCTGGACCATCATGTTTTTGTTTCTGCCGCTGACCTGCGTCTATTACCCGGTGGCGGTCTTGCCGGGCTGGCTGCAATACGTCGCCTGGGCCCTGCCGCCGACCTACGTGTTTGAAGGCATGCGCGCGCTGCTGATTGATCATGTGTTCCGGATCGATCTGATGCTGGAAGCGTTGGCTTTCAATGTCGTGCTGTTCGCCGGCGCGGTATTCGCCTTTTTGAAGCTGCTGGAGAGCGCCCGCGCTCAGGGAACGCTGCTCCAGGGAGCCGACTAGGTACATAAGTGTATGATTTAACGATTATTTTTCTTTCGTAACGCGATTCGAAGGACTCAAGCGTTAGGTTGACGGTATGAGCGAAAAGCGACACTCTGCCGCAGTGCAGCACGAGCCGGGACCTAAGCCTATGCCGATTGGGGAATTCGACGGAGCGGCGACGCTTTCCGGTGACCGCAGCGCTTTGCTGTCGACGCCGATGTACTGGCTCTACGAAATGGGCCATGCCGCGCTCGACCCGTCGCGCGCCTTTGCCGACGCCACCAAACTGTTCTTCAAGAATCCCGTCAATCCGCTGGCGCACACCACCTATGGCAAGTCGGTGGCTGCGGCGATGGAATTATTCGAGCGCTCGACGCGCCGCTATGGCCGGCCGGAATGGGACATTGAGGAAACTGTGGTCGGCGGCGAACGCGTGCCGGTCCGCATCAATACGGTGTGGGAGCGGCCGTTCTGCCGCCTGCTGCATTTCGAGCGCGTGTTCAAACATATTCCGCGCCGGCCGCAGCCGAAGATTCTGCTGGTCGCGCCGATGTCGGGCCATTACGCCACGCTGCTGCGCGGCACCGTCGAAGCCTTCCTGCCGAACCACGACGTTTACATCACCGACTGGCGCAATGCGCGCTCGGTGCCGGTGGCGGAAGGCCGTTTCGATCTCGACGATTATATCGATTACATCATCTCCATGCTGCATATGATGGAAGGCGACGCGCATGTGGTCGCGGTTTGCCAGCCTTCGGTGCCGGTGCTGGCCGCCGTCGCTTTGATGGAGGCCGACGACGATCCTTGCGTGCCGCACACCATGACCTTGATGGGCGGGCCGATCGACACGCGCGTCAACGCGACGTCGGTCAACAAGCTGGCCGAGACCAAGGGCATCGACTGGTTCCGCAGTCACGTCATCACCAAGGTGCCGTTCCCGCATCCCGGCGTCATGCGCGACGTCTATCCGGGCTTTTTGCAGTTGACCGGCTTCATGAGCATGAATCTCGACCGCCATCTCGAGGCGCATCGCGATCTGTTCCGCCACTTGGTCAAAGGCGACGGCGATTCGGCGACCAAGCACCGCGAGTTCTACGACGAATATCTCGCGGTCATGGACCTGTCGGCCGAGTTCTATCTGCAAACGGTCGATACCGTGTTCATCAAGCATGCGCTGCCGAAAGGCGAGATGAGGCATCGCGGCCGCCTGGTCGATCCGGGAAAAATCCGCCGCGTCGCGCTGATGACGGTGGAAGGCGAACACGACGACATTTCCGGCGTCGGCCAGACCGAGGCGACGCACAAGCTCTGTCCGAACATCCCGGCGGAGGACAAGGTCCATTACATGCAATTGGGCGTCGGCCATTACGGCGTGTTCAACGGCTCGCGTTTCCGCTCGGAGATTCAGCCGCGCATCGCCGATTTCGCGCTGTCGCACAATGGCGGCCACGGCGGCGGCAAGAAGCGGTCAAAGTAGCGCGCAAGATAGTCGCGGGCGGGAGCGGCGACGTTGATCGCGCGGCCATTTGTGGCACACTCGCGGTCAGCCCCCTTTTGAGTCGCATCCGGATTAAAGATGTCGCTTGCCCTGCGCGCTCTGTTTTCCCGCCGTACCAGCGAGCCGTCGGTCATCACCGTCGAGTTCGACCGCGAGGTCTATCTCGTCCAGCTGCGCCGCAATCGGCTGGCGCGCCGCTATACCTTGCGCATCCATTCCGCCAGACGCGAAGTCGTCCTCACTTTGCCGCCGCGCGGCAGCCTGAAGCAGGCGCGCGAATTCGCCCAGAAGCACGGCGCCTGGATCGCGGCGCGGTTGCAGCGCCTGCCGCGCCCGGCGCCTTTCGTTGACGGCATGGTGTTGCCGTTGCGCGGGCTCGATCATCGCATCGCGCACCGGCCGCACGCGCGCGGCACGGTCTGGACCGAAGCCGAAGGCGAGGGCGATGCCCGCGTTCTCTGCGTTGCCGGCGCCGCGCCGCATATTCCGCGCCGCGTCCGCGATTATCTCAAGCGCGAAGCCAAACGCGAGCTGGAAGTGGCCAGCAAGCAGGCGGCATTGGTGCTCGGCGTCACGGTCAAGCGCGTCTCGATCCGCGATCAGTCCAGCCGCTGGGGCTCGTGCTCGACCACCGGCGTGCTGTCGTATTCGTGGCGGCTGATCCTGGCGCCGCCTTTCGTGCTGGAATATCTCGCCGCCCATGAGGCGGCCCATCTGGTCGAGATGAATCACTCGCGCGCCTTCTGGCGCCAGGTTGAGCGTGTCTGCCCCGACTTCAAGCGGGCCAAGGCCTGGCTCGATGCACATGGCGCAGACCTGCACCGCTACGGCATGAGCTAGCGCTCCGGTCGTGCTTGCGCTAGGCACTCCATCGCCCGGCCCCCGCCAGGGCACGATCCGCGGAAATCCTTTATGCTGCGTCCCGACACTTTCGCGTTGACCGCCTTGCTGGCGGCGCTGACCGCGATCGGGCCGCTTTCGACTGACATGTACATGCCGTCGCTGCCGGATATCGCGCGGCAGCTTTCGGCCTCGGCGGCGCAAGTCCAACTCACCCTCTCGACCTGTCTGGTCGGCTTTGCCGTCGGCCAGATCGTCTACGGCCCGATCTCCGACCGGCACGGCCGCAAGCCGGTGCTACTCGCCGCGCTCGGGCTTTTTGTCGCGGCGAGTTTGATCTGCGCGCTGTCGACCTCGATCGAGATGCTGATCGGCGCGCGCTTTTTGCAGGCGCTCGGCGGCTCCGGCTGCATCATGGTAGCGCGCGCCATCGTGCGCGATCTTTACTCCGGCAGCCGCGCCGGCCGCGAACTGTCGGTGATGGGCTCGGCGATGGCGCTGGCGCCGATCATCGCGCCGGTGATCGGCGGGCTCTTGCAGACCGGGTTCGGCTGGCGTTCGAACTTTGTCGCGCTGATCGCTTTCGGCATCGCCGGCGTTGCGACCATCTGGCTGCTGCTGCCGGAGACGCTCAAGGAGCGCGCCGTCGAGCCGGTGTCGCCGGCGTCCATGCTGCGATCTTATCGCATCGTTGCGCGCCACCCGGCTTATCTCTCGTATATGGCATTGGCCACCGGCGCCTATGCCGGATTGTTCGCCTGGATTTCCGGCGCGTCCTTCGTGCTGCAGAATCTCTACGGTCTGACGCCGCTGAAGTTCGGCATCGCCTTCTCGCTCGGCGCAATCGGCTATTTGATCGGCACCACTCTGGCGGCGCGGCTGGTGATGCGGCTCGGCCTCGACCGCACCATCGGCTTCGGCTGCTGCGCGCTGGCGGTTGGAGGCCTCGGCATGCTGGGGTCGCTGGCGCTGGGGTTCACGTCGGCGGCGTCGCTCGTGCTCCCGGTCGGGGTCTATCTCGCCGGCCTCGGCATGGTACTGCCGCAGTCGATTGCTGGTGCGATGACGCCGTTTCCGGAACGGGCCGGCGCGGCATCGGCCTTGTTCGGCTTTGTTCAGCAAAGTGTGGCGGCGATATGCGGCGCGACCGTCGGCGTATTGCTCGGGCATAGCGCCTGGCCGGTCGCCGGCGCGGTCGCCCTTATGGGCGTCGCGACATTGCTGCTGTGGGTTCTGACGCGCGGCGTTCGCGCCCGCGCGTCAACACCAAGCTAATTCCGGCTGCGGCCGAAAAGATTGTTCAGCATCCAGCCATCGAGGCTGGCATTGCCCGCGGCCTGCTGTTGCGCCGCCGGCTGGCGCGCGCCGACCGGGGCGGGCGGCGTCGGCGCGGCCGATTGCTGCGACCCGCCGAATAGATTGGTGAACAGGCCGCCGCTCGGCGCGCTCGGCAGAGCAGCAACGGGCACGCCTTGATGACCGTCGCGCATGAAGCGGCTCCAGATATCGACCGGCAATCCGCCGCCGGTGACTTTCTTCATCGACGTGCCGTCGTCATTGCCGAGCCAGACGCCGGTGACGAGCTGCGCGGTGTAGCCGACGAACCAGGCGTCGCGGAAATCCTGGCTGGTGCCTGTCTTGCCGGCGGCCGGCCAGCCAGGCAGCGCCGCCTTGTGCGCGGTGCCGACGGTGAGGGTTTCCTGCATCATAGTGTTCATCATCATGATGTGCCGCGCCTCGACGATGCGACCGAGCGGCTGCCGGTTGCGGGCATACAGCCGCTTGCCGTTGGCGCCGGTAACCCGTTCGATGACATGCGGAATCACCGCATAGCCGCCATTGGCGAAAGTGGCGAAAGCGCCGACCAGCTCAAGCGGCGAGACTTCGGACGTCCCGAGCGCGATCGAGGCATTGGGCTCGAGTTTGGACGAGATACCGAGACGATGCGCGGTGCGGATCACCGCCATCGGCGTCACTTCCATGGTCAGCCGCACCGCCACCGTGTTGAGCGACAGCGCCAGCGCCTTGGTCAGCGTCACCGGGCCGAAATACTCGTGCGTGTAGTTCTCCGGCGACCAGCCCTTGATCTTGACCGGCGCGTCGATCCGCACGGTGTCCGGCGTCAACCCGGCTTCCAGCGCGGTCAGATAGACGAAGGGCTTGAACGCCGAGCCGGGCTGGCGCTTGGCGGCGACGGCGCGGTTGAACTGGCTGTCGGCGTAATTGCGGCCGCCGACCATGGCGCGCACCGCGCCGCCCGGCGTCATGGCGACCAGCGCACCTTGCTCGACGCCGGCCTTCGGGCCTTTGGCGGCAAGTTCGTCGGCCAGCGCTTTCTCGGCGCTGGCCTGGAGCGTGGCGTCGATCGACGTCTCGACGATCAGGTCTTCGTCGATATGGCCGAGCGTATCGTTGAGCGCGTCCATGATCCAGTCGGCGACATAGTTGACCGCGCCATTGCCGGCCTGCGCCACGATGCGTGGCGGCTTGGCCAGCGCCACCTTCTCGTTCGCGGCGCTGATGAAGCCGAGTTCGGACATGGCGGCGAGCACGATCTTGGCGCGCTTCTCGGCGGCGTTGAAGTTGCGCGTCGGCGCCAGCCGCGACGGCGATTTCACCAGCCCGGCCAGCATCGCCGCTTCGGCGACATTGATCTGCCGCGCCGACTTGCCGAAATAGCGCAAGGCGGCCTGCTCGATGCCATAGGCGCCGGCGCCGAAATAGACGCGGTTGAGATAGAGCTCGAGAATCTGCGTCTTGGAGAATTTGCGCTCCAGCCAGAGCGCGAGCAGCACTTCCTGGAGTTTGCGCGTGACGGTGCGCTCCTGCGTCAGAAACAAATTCTTGGCGAGCTGCTGCGTCAGCGTCGAGCCGCCTTGCGCCACGCCGCGATGCATGACGTTGGCGGCCGCGGCGCGTGCGATGCCCATCGGATCGACGCCGTAGTGATGGTAGAAGCGCCGGTCCTCGATGGCGATGAAAGCCTTCGGCACATGAGGCGGCAATTCCTTCAGCGCCAGCACTTCGCCGGCCATGTCGCCGCGCCGCGCCAGCGCGCGGCCGTCCATGTCGACGATCTGGATCGACGGCGGACGCTTGGGTATTTCCAGCGACTGGATCGGCGGCAGATGGGCGCCGACATAGGCAATGGTGCCGACGCCGCCGATGACGATCCACAGGCCGGCGACGGCGGCCCAATAGGTCATGCGGCCGATCAGCGAACGGCGGGGGCTGCGCTTCTTGCGCGACTTCGATTTCGGCTTGCGCGGCGATGGTCGGCCGGGGCCGCCCGGCGCGGCGCGGTCGGATGCGCCGACGCGCACTTCGGGAGAAGCGTCGAATACCGGCTCCCGGCGGCCGCCCGATCCTCCGCGTCCCTGCGCCATTACGCGACCCATACACGCCCGCGGCCACACACGCCGCCGGTCCCCAAGGGTACGCTACGGGGCCGGCTTTAAGAGGCCGTTAAGGTGAGATTGCCCAGCAGATACAGACAGTTGGTCCGCCGCGCCATTAACCGGCCTTCGGCATCGGGAAACCGCGTAACCAGGCCAGGATTCGGGGCAAAAAGGCTGTTCCCGGCGGCAACAAGACAGTGTCGCCAACCAGGCGCGCCCCGCCCGGCCGCCGCTCGAATACCAGCTTGCGATGGTGGAACGCCTCAAGCTCCGGGCGGTGCGTGATGCTGACCAGCGCGGTATTCGGCAGGCGCTCGGCCAGGACCCGCATCAGGTGCTCCTGGCTCGCCGGGTCGAGCGCCGACGTCGCCTCATCCATCACCACGATATCCGGCTGGTGCAGCATCAGCCGGACGAAGGCGAGGCGCTGGCATTCGCCGCCTGACAAAGTGCGGCTCCATGGCGCTTCTTCATCCAGGTGGCCGATCAGGTAGCCGAGACCCGCCGTTTCCATCAACTCGTGCACGGCGGCGTCGCTGGCATCGCTCGGCGACAGCGGATAGGTGGCGGCGCGGCGAAGCGTGCCGAGCGGGATATAGGGCCGCTGCGGCATCAGCACCATTTTGGCGCCGGTCGGAATGGCAATGTTGCCTTGCCCCCACGGCCACAGACCGGCGATGGCGCGGGTCAGGGTGGTCTTGCCGGTGCCGGATTCGCCGACCAGCAGGACCCTTTCGCCGGGTTTGATCGTCACATCGGCGTCGTTGATGACCACGGTCCCGTTGTCGAGCTCCACCGAGAGATCCTGTATTTGAAAGTCAGGGCTGTCCTGATGGATCCGCGTGATGGCGTGCGACGCCCCTTCCATTCCAGTCCGATCAAGATAGTCGATCGAGACCAGAAGCGATCCGACGCGATGCGCCGACGCGATCCAGCCCGCCAACCGCGGATAGTTGTCGAGCAGCCAGTTGAATGCCGATTGCACCTGAACGAAAGCCGCGGCCGCCTGCATCACCTCGCCCAAAGTCATGTCTCCCGCGACATATTTAGGCGCGCACAGAACCAGCGCAACGATCGGCACCACCAGCGAATGGGTGTTGGACACAAGGGTATAGCGCATGTGCTGATGGCAGAGACTGCGCCAGCGCAGGATGACCAAAGCCAGGGATTGCCGCAGCCCGGCGCGCTCTTCATCTTCGCCACCCAGCAATGCGATGCTTTCGCCGTTCTCGCGCACGCGGGTCAAGGCATAGCGGAATTCGGCCTCGGCCTGATTGGTCTGTTCGTTGACGGCGATAAAGCGGCTCGCCACCAGAACGACGGCGGTGCTGGTGATCGCCGCGTAAATCAAGGCGGCGATCACCAGGAAGCCGGGAATGACAAACGGCGACTCGGGCGAGCCGAGTTTCAGATCGCCGCCGACGACCCACAGCACGCCGACGAATGTAACCGCGGAAATCGCGGCGCCAAGAATGCCGACGACGAAATCGACCGGTGCATCGGTGGCGTTGCGGGCGTCCTCGCCGATACGGCCCTCAGGTGTCTGGTGGTCGCCTGTCACCAGGTCGAGCTGGTAATAGCGGCCGTTTGCCAGCCATTTTCCAATAAGAGTGTCGGTCAGCCATTGGCGCCATTTGCGCTGCAGCGTCATCCGCCCATACACGGCGATAATAGCCAACGTAACAATGGCCGCCACAAGCGGCAGAAAAATCAGCGCCTGGCTCCAGATCGCATCCGAGTCCTTGCTCTCAAGCGCATTGAAGATATCGCGGCTCCAGATGTTCAGCCGGTATTGCAGCGCGATCTGGATCAAAATGAGGGCGACGAGGCCCAGGGTGAGCAGCCACGCAATGCGCCGTGTGTCGCCCGACCAGAAGCCGCGGGCGCTCAACCAGAAGCGCCGGATGAGCGGCCGGCCGGCGGGGGGTATCGCGGGTAGCGGCTGGTACATGGTCAGCCCTTTCAATGATCGGAGGACCGAACGAAGCAGTTAAATTATGTCTAGCGCCCGACATAGTTGATTCAAGTCAATTCGGGCCCGTTATGGTCGAGCGACAATAATCTTAAGTGAGATTTTATCAGCCATTCAAACCAGGGAATTACTCCGATGAGCAGGAAATTTGCATCTTTAGCCGCAGTTGCGCTTGCGGGCGCCGTTCTGATCATGCCTGTTAAAGCGGGCGCCATGTCGCCGGCCGGCTTTTCTCGCATCGACAACCTGTCCACCATCCAGCTTGTGCAGGACAAGAAGAAGACGGAGACCGTGAAGCAGAAAGTGAAGCGGGCCTGGCGCAACCTCACCGGCTACAAGTTCGATGTCGCATGCCCGGCTTTCCCCTTCGCGCTGTCTGTCTCGAAATGCACGGCCACCGGCAAGAACCGCGAAGACGCGCGCGCGAAGTGCCAATCCCAGCACCCGTTCTGTGAGATCAGAAACGCGCGCTGAGAATCCCGGCAATTGAATTCAGCGAATCATTTTCATTGGGGGAACAGCCATGTCACTCGGAACCATAATCCTTATCGTGCTCGTCATTGCGCTGCTCGGCGGCTTTAGCGGCTTGGGTGGCGGGCCGTTCTATGGGACCGGCTACTATGGCGGCGGCGGCCTCGGGCTCGTGCTTGTCATCGTTCTGATCCTGGTCTTGCTCGGGAAGCTCTGAAAGCCGGTGCCGGTCGACCCTGGGCTTGGCCAAAGCAGCGTGATCTGTCAGTGATTGGCGCAGTTCGCCAGGGGCCCTTCCGATGCATGAGAAGATCTTGTTACGCCCGCAACTCAAGGTCCGGCGCATCAATCTCGACACCGGCCGCGAAAATGTGGTGGTGATTTCCAGCCGCTCCAAGGCGCTGCGCGCCGAGGTGTTTCGCGGCTTCAGCCGCGTCGAGCTACGCTGCGGCAGCAAGGAATTGCTGGCGACCCTTCTGCTGACCGATGACGGTCTGGTGGGGGCCGACGAAATCGGTCTGGCCGAACCCGCCTTCCGCCGTTTCGGCGAACCGGCCGGCACGCCTGTCACCGTTACGCCGGCGGCCCGTCCGGCCAGCCTCGACGCGGTGCTCGCCAAGATCCAGGGCCGCACATTCAGCGCCGCCGATATCACCGCCATCATCGACGACATCACGCATTACCGTTATTCCGACATGGAAATCGCCGCCTTCCTGGTCGGCTCGGCGAGCTTCATGTCGAGCGATGAACTTCTGGCGCTGGCGCGGGCGATGGCGGAGGCCGGCACGCAGTTGACCTGGGACCGGCCGATCGTCGTCGACAAGCATTGCATCGGCGGCATTCCCGGCAACCGCACCTCGATGATCGTGGTGCCGATCGTTGCCGCGCATGGACTGACGATTCCGAAAACCTCATCGCGCGCCATCACCTCGCCCGCCGGCACCGCCGACACGATGGAGGTGCTGGCGCGCGTCGATCTCAGCGTCGACGAGATGAAGCAGGTGGTGGCAACCTGCCATGGCTGTCTGATCTGGGGCGGCCATGTGAACCTGTCGCCCGCCGACGACATCCTCATCTCGGTGGAACGGCCGCTCAGTCTCGATACCCGCGAGCAGATGGTGGCTTCGATCATGTCGAAGAAGCTCGCCGCCGGCTCGACCCATCTGCTGATCGATCTGCCGGTCGGCCCGTCGGCCAAGCTGACCACGGCGCTGGAGGCGATGCGGCTGCGCAAGCTGTTCGAATTTGTCGGCGATCACTTCGGCATAGCCGTCGAGGTGATTACGACCGACGGCCGCCAGCCGATCGGCAACGGCATCGGACCGGTGCTGGAGGCGCAGGACGTCATGGCGGTGCTGGGGAATGAGCCGGATGCGCCGCGGGATCTGCGCGAGAAATCGCTGCGGCTGGCCGCGCATCTGCTCGAATACGACCCCGAACTGCGCGGCGGCAAGGGATACGCCCGCGCGCGCGAACTGCTCGACAGCGGCGCCGCGCTCAAGCAGATGCAGAAGATCATCGACGCGCAGGGCCCGTCCGGCTGCCGCACCGACCTCGGCCGTTTCACCGCCGACATTGTCGCGCCGCGCGACGGCGTGGTCGAGGCGATCGACTGCCTTTGCCTCAACCGGATGGCGCGCAGCGCCGGCGCGCCGCTCGACAAAGGCGCCGGCATCAAACTGTTCAAGAAGATCGGCGACCGCGTCGCCAAGGGTGAGCCGCTCTATCGCATCTATGCTTTCGACGAGCCGGAATACGACCTCGCCGTCGCCGCGGCCACGGACAATAACGGCTATGTCGTCGGCCTGCGATCCGGCGGCGAGGCCGGCGCGTGAGCAAGCCCGTCATTCACAGCCTGCCGTCCAGTGCCGGCGACGCCGCGCGGCTGGCGGCGTTGCTGGGCACGGCGATGCACGCCGTCGACGTTCATCGCTTTCCGGACGGCGAGCTGCGCGTCACCGTTGGACCGGTGACGCCGACCACGATCGTCTATGCTTCCCTCGACCAGCCGAACGACAAACTGCTGTCGCTGTTGTTCGCCGCCGAGGCGTTGCGGCGCGGCGGCGCCACGCGGCTGGTGCTGCTGGCGCCGTATCTCTGCTACATGCGGCAGGACACGGCCTTTCATGCCGGCGAAGCGATCAGCCAGAAGGTCATCGGCCGGATGATCGGCGAGACGTTCGACCGCGTCATCACCGTCGATGCGCATCTGCATCGCACCAGGAACATCGAAGACGTCTTTCCGAAGATCGAAGCCGAAGACCTGTCAGCCATGCCGGCCATTGCCGATTTTCTTGGCGCGCACGGGCTTGCCGCCGGCACGATCGTCGTCGGCCCGGATGCCGAATCCGAGCCCTGGGTGCGCGATCTGGCGCGCCGTCTGAGCGCCGATTTCGCGGTGGCGCGGAAAGTTCGCCATGGCGACCGTTCGGTCGAGATGAGCTTTGCCGACCCGTCTGTCTTCAGGGGCCGTCCGGCCGTGCTGGTTGACGATATCGTCTCGTCCGGCGGCACGGTGCTCGCCTGCGCCAAGGCGTTGCGGGCCGCCGGCGCCATATCGGTCGACGCCGTCATCAGCCACGCATTGTTTCCGCCGGACATGACCGGCACGTTCATGAAGGGCGGGCTTGCATCGGTGCGCTCGACGCATAGCGTGCCGCATCCGACCAATGCCATCGTGCTCGACGCGATGTTCGCCGAGGCCTTGCGCAAGGAGTTCACCGCATGAGCGTCACCATCCAGTTCTGCGGCGCGGCGCGCACCGTCACCGGCTCGTGCTATCTGTTTCAAACGCCGGCCGGGCGCATGCTGGTCGATTGCGGCCTGTTCCAGGGATCGAAGACGCTGAAGGCGCTGAACTACGGCGCGTTCCCGTTCAATCCGGCCGATATTCGCGTGGTGCTGCTGACGCATGCGCATATCGACCATAGCGGGTTATTGCCGAAACTGATCCGCGACGGCTTTGACGGCTCGATCCTGGCGACGCGCGGCACCATCGACCTGTGCTCCTACATGCTGCCCGATGCCGGCAGCATCCAGGAATCGGAAGTCGCCGCGCTCAACCGCCGCAACGTCGCGCGCGGGCGCGCTGAAGTCACGCCGATCTATACGCAGGCTGACGCGGTCGATTCGCTCGCCGCGTTCCAGCCGGTCGAGTACGAGACCTGGGTTGACGCCATGCCGGGCGTCCGCGTGCGCTACTGGAATGCCGGTCATCTGCTCGGCTCGGCCTCGATCGAGATCGAATTTGCCGGCGCGGGACAATCCGGCGCGCCGCTGCGCGTGCTGATGTCCGGCGATATCGGCCCCGATGCCAAGCTGTTGCAGCCGGACCCGGAAGCGCCTGCCGGGCTCGACTACGTCATCTGCGAATCGACCTACGGTCCTGTCGACCGCCCGGCGATTACCGCGGCGACGCGGCGCGCGCATCTGGCCGAGCAGGTGCGCACCGCGCACGCCGCCGCCGGCCCGCTGGTGATCCCGGCCTTCGCCGTCGAGCGCACCCAGGAACTGATCGTCGATCTGGTCGATCTGATGGAGCGCGGCGACGTGCCGGCCGCGCCGATCTTTCTCGATTCACCGTTGGCTATTCGCGCCACCGAAGTGTTCCGCCAGCATGCGGCGGCGCTCAATGCCGATATCGACGTCGCCCGCGTGCTGGCCTCGCCGCATCTGCGCTTCACCGAGACGGTGCCGGAGAGCAAGGCGATCGCGCGATTCACCGGCTATCACATCATCATCGCCGGCAGCGGCATGTGCGAGGCCGGCCGCATCCGCCATCATCTCAAGCGCTGGCTGTGGCAGAAGAACGCCACCGTGCTGCTGTCCGGTTTTCAGGCGCAGGGCACGCTCGGGCGCTTTCTGGTCGACGGCGCCAAGGCGGTGCGCATCCAGGGCGAGGAGATCAAGGTGACGGCGCGCATCGTGTCGTTCGATGAATATTCCGGCCACGCCGACGGCCCGGAGCTGGCGCGATGGATCGCGGCGCGCCGGCCGATAAAGCGCGGCGTCTTTCTGGTGCATGGCGAGGAGCCGGCGATGGCGGGCCTGGCCGAGCGCATCGGCGAACGCATCGTGCCGGCGGCGCAGGTGTTCCGGCCGATCCTCGACGATGTCTACGAACTGACCACCGCGCTGCCGACCCCGCTGGACGGCACGCACCGCCGGCGGCTGGCGCCCGAAGCGGTGGTCGCGCTCGACTGGCACAATGACATGTCGAAGCTGGTGCTCGACATTAACGACCGGATCGACGCGGCGGCCGACGACCGCGCCCGGGGCGTCATCATTCGCCGGTTGCGGCGCGCGCTCGATCCGCAGGATTGACCGGAATCGAGCGGATTCGCGGCTCCATTTTCCGACCCGCCGGCATTTCGGGCGCAGCAGGCCGTTTTAGCGTGCGCACGAGTTCCTTAACTATTCACTCGCGTAATCCGGGCGTGGCCGGGGCGCCACCATCCCGTTTCGCCAATTGTTATGTTTTCTGCCGTACCGATAGGCAACGGCACCTGCGCGTTTGGCGCCCGGGGCCGGCGGGAAACGGCATGGAGAAGGGGCTTATCACGGACCTGACCACCCAGTCCGCTATCGGTGCATGGACGCCGGGCGCGCTGATGGCGGCGGCCGTGGTGGCGGTTCTCGCGGTCGCCGTTCTCGTCTTCCGAATGACCGGCCGTAAAGGCGTCCTGGCGCGCGCCGAGCGGCTGCGCGCCGATCGGCTCCAGCAGCAGAGCCGGCGCCTCGATATCGCGCTCAACAATATGTCGCAGGGCATCGTCATATTCGATGCCGACGAACGTGTCGTGTTCTGCAACCAGCGCTATCTCGAACTATCAGGCCTCAGCGCCGACTTCATGCAGCCGGGCCGAACCTTCACCGAGATACTGCATGCGCGCAATGCGATCGGGACGTTCCAGCTCGATATCGAAAAA
This sequence comes from Pseudolabrys sp., assembly GCA_030651965.1. GTDB lineage: Bacteria > Pseudomonadota > Alphaproteobacteria > Rhizobiales > Xanthobacteraceae > Pseudolabrys. The sequence goes on from JAUSBQ010000349.1 coordinate 16,508, forward strand.
TACCGCCGCGAGCTTCTCGCCGATATCGCGCGCGGCATCACCAAAAACGTGATCCTTGAGGCCAGCGCCGGACGCCATTGTCATGTCATCATCGTGCCGATGGCCGGCGGCGGCTGGATCACCACCCATGAAGACATCACCGAGCAGGTCGCCGCCAAGCGCATCATCGATAAGCAGAAACTGCATCTCGATGCCGCCATCTCGCACATGCCGCAGGGGCTCTGCATGTTCGACAAGGATCAGCGGCTGATCGTCTGCAACAAGAAATACGCCGATTTATACAGACTGACCGAGGAACTGACCAAGCCCGGCACGCCGCTGCGCATGATTCTGAAACACTGGGCGCTGGAAGTGTGCAAGCCAGGCGAGGTCGACGCTTATGTCGAGGAGCGGCTGAGCAACGTCGAGAAAGGCAAGGCCTACCAGATCGTCAACCGCTTGCATGACGGCCGCTATATCGCCATCGGGCACCGGACGATGGCGGGCGGCGGCTGGGTTTCGACCCACGAAGACGTCACCGACGCCAAGCTCCGCGAGGAATCGTTCCGCCTGCTGTTCGACTCAAGCCCGATGGCCATGTGGGTCATGGACCGGGAGACTTTGAAATTTCTCGCCGTGAACGATGCGGTGGTGGATCGCTACGGCTACAGCCGCGAGCAGTTCATGACGATGACGGTGCCCGATCTGCGCGCAATCGACGACCGCGAGCAATTTGCCGCCTACCTCCGCGCTCTGCCGGCGAATAGTTACCCGCAGGGCCGCGGCGGCAAGCATCGCAAGTCCGACGGAACGGTGATCGACGTCGAAGTCTATTCCCGTCCGTTTACTTACAATGGTCATTCGGCCAGTCTGACCGTCGTCAACGACGTCACCAAGACCAAGCAAGCGGCGGACGAACTGAGCCGCACCAAGAAATTCCTCGACGCCGTCATCGAACATGTGCCGGTGCCGATCGTGGTGCGTGACGTGGCTGGGGTGGACGCCGATGCGCGTGGTGCACGGTTTTATCTGTTCAACCGTGCCTACGAGGAACTGACGGGCGATGCGCGCGGCCAGTTGATCGGCAAGACGGCCGATGAGATCTATCCGCCGGACCGCGCCGCGCTGGTCGTGAACGCCGACAATGAGGCCATTGTCTCCGGCCGGGTCATCGAGATTGCCGAGCATGCCATCAAAACGACCGCCAACGGCACCCGCCTGGTGACCGGCAAGAAGACCGTCATCAGAAATGTAGACGGCAAGCCGCAATATCTGCTCACCGTTCTCGACGACGTTACCGAGCGTCGTCAGGCGCAGGCACGCATCGCCTATCTGGCGCACAACGATTCGCTGACCGATCTGCCGAACCGCGCGACCTTCGTCGAATATCTCGACACCACGCTCGGCAACGCCGCGAGAACCGGACAGCCTTTCGCCATCCTCTGTGTCGACCTCGATCGATTCAAGGAGGCCAACGATATCTACGGTCATCTGGTGGGCGACCGGCTGCTGCGCGAAGCGGCGCGCCGGCTGCATACGGCGGCCGGCGGCCAGTTCCTCGCCCGTGTCGGCGGCGACGAATTCACCTTGATCCTGACGCAAGGCGCGCAGCCGCAAAGCGCGTTGGCGCTGGGCGAGTCGCTGCTGGCGGCGTTCAAGCCGGCTTTCGAGATCGACGGCCAGCAATTGCAGTTGGGCCTGACCATCGGCGGCGCCGTCTATCCGGCCGATGGCGACACCGCAACGACCCTGATCGCGAACGCGGATGCCGCGCTCTATCAAGCCAAGGGGGAGGCGCGCGGCTCGCTGCGCCTGTTCGACGCCAAGCTCGGCGCGCGGCTGCACGATCGCCGCGAACTGCAAGCCGATCTGCAATCAGCCATCGCGCGCAACGAATTCTTCCTGCACTACCAGCCGCAACTGACAGCCGCCAGCGGCGAGATCACCGGTTTCGAATCGCTGGTGCGCTGGCAATGTCCCAAGCGCGGTCTGGTGCCGCCGGGCAGCTTCATTTCCATCGCCGAGGAGAGCGGGCTGATCGTTCCGCTCGGCGACTGGATTCTGCGCGAGGCCTGCCGCGAGGCGGCGTCCTGGCCGCTGCCGCTCAAGATCGCCGTCAACATTTCGCCGATACAATTCCACGCCGGCGATCTCGTCGCGCAGGTCCATATGATCCTGCTGGAGACGGGCCTGGCCGCCGGCCGGCTTGAGCTTGAAATCACCGAAGGCGTGCTGATCGACGACTTCCAGCGCGCGGTGGCGATCCTGCGCAAGTTGAAGTCGCTTGGCGTGCAGATCGCGATGGACGATTTCGGCAAGGGCTACTCGTCGCTGTCCTATCTGCACTCGTTCGGCTTCGACAAGATCAAGATCGACCGCAGCTTCGTCGGCGATCTCGAATATAACCATCACTCCATGGCGATCGTGCGCGCCATCATCACGCTCGGGCACAGCCTCGAGGTGCCGGTGATGGCCGAGGGCGTCGAAACCGAAGGCCAGCGGCTGCTTCTCAGGCAGGAAGGCTGCGACGGCATCCAAGGCTATCTCACCGGCCGGCCCTTGCCGATCGATGCCTATGCCGGCGCGGTCGGCCGTGACGCCGCGCCGCTCGCCGGCCTGGCGCGGGAGGCCTAGGAATTGCCGCCCAAACGTCGGCCTGCATCTAGCGATAGCGCCCTGTGATCCCCATATGTCGTAAGTTACACTGCCGATTGCCCCCCAAAGGGCTCAAATAATGCGATTATGATGGTCGCGTCGGTTTGCCTCGCACTGCACAAAGGAGTTCTCGCCATGGCCACAGAGTCCCGTACCCCGGAAAGTGCCGAAGCGCGCCAGAAGAAAAAGGCGCTGCAAGCGGTCGAGGGCCAGAAGGCCATGGTCGAGTATGAGACGAGTCTTCGCCAGATGCGTGAAAAGACCGAGCGTCTGCGCGCCCTGAGGCTGGCGCGCGACGAAGCCGAGGCCAAGCTGGCCGCAGAGGCCCCACCGCCTGCGCCAAAGAAGAAAGCCGCCAAGAAAAAGACCGCCAAGGCCGTCAAAGCCGAGGCGGCGGAAGCCGCTGAGGCCGAAGCGGACGCTGAATCCGAGGCTGTGTCCTAACAACCGCCCGTTCTATTTGGGTGGACCGCTCGGGGCCGGCGGCGACGCCGGCGGCAACGGGGTTCCCGGCGATACGGCCGGCGACGCGGGTTTGAGCGCGACGACCTCAAAACGATCGGCGGCGATTTCCAGCGTTCCGATCAAGGTCGGCATCACCAGACGCGCCGGCGCAATGACGCTTGAGCCGGCGATCGGCGCGAACCAGATTTCCATGTCGCGCTGTCCGCCGACATATTTCACCAGCATGCTGTCGGCGCGGTAGCCGGCGATCGGCTTGAGCATAACGGCGCAGACCAGCACCGGCCCGGCATAGCCCTGCGCGACCTTCATGTTGTCGACGCGCTTGAACGACAAAATCAGGTCATAACGCCGTTGTCCGTCGAAGACCGCCAGCACGCGGTCGCAGTTCGACGGCAGCGGGGCGTTTTGTTCGCCCGGCGGAGCGACGATCAGCATTGCGCTCAGCGGATCGGAGACGCCGCGGCGGTCGGCTTCGCTGACCGGAATGCGGTCGTCCTTCTTCGGCGGCGCATCCATGCGAAGCGTTTTCACACCGCCATTTTCAAAGGTCATTTGCAGCCCGGCGACCTCGCCGTCTTCGGTCACATTGGACGAGAAGAAAGTCGGACGCAGCCGGTCGCCATCGATCACGCCGCGCGTGGCGACCCGGCCCTCGCCGTTCACCAGCACGCTGAGCGCGCCGCTGGCCTTGCCATTGGCCGAGGTGGTGTAGCTGCCGGCAGTGAGGTCGACGACCCAGGTCAACTGCCCGATCGAGACCCCGACCATCGATATCTTGAAGTGCGCGTTGAGGCGCGCTTCGGCCCGCGCGGTGACGGTCGCGGTGCAAAGCGCCAGACAGACGATCAAACTGACGGCCGGGCCGTATAACCGTGCGTGCATGCCGACGAATATAGGCTGTTTGCGCCTGAGTCGTCAGGCGCATGTGCCCGAAAAATCGGAATTCAGGCGGCCTTGCCCGGCTTTTCCGGCCTGGCGAACAGCGCGATCAGCGCACGCTTGATCGCCGCCTGGCGCGTCGGCGAGGTGATCTGCGCGCCCATCAGGTCGGTGACGTAGAACACGTCCACGACCCGCTCGCCGAAGGTCGCGACATGGGCCGAGGCGATGTTGAGATTGAGCTTCGACAATGTCGCGGTCATCTCATACAGCAGGCCGGTGCGGTCCAGACCGGTGACCTCGACCATCGTGTAGCGGTGCGACCACTGGTTATTGATCGAAACCGAAGGCTCCAGCGCAAAGGCCTTGATGCGGCCCTTGGGCGCGACGCGCTTGGCCACCACGTCGGGCAGCCGCAATTCGCCGCGCAGCGCCTTCTGGATCGAATCGGCGATACGGTTGCCGCGCCGCTCTTCGTCGTCATCGCGCTCGAATTCGCGCGACAGCGAGATGGTGTCGAGGGCGCGGCCGTCGGTGGTGGTGTAGATCTGCGCGTCGACGATATTGCCGCCGGCCATCGCGCAGGCGCCGGCGATGATCGACAGCAGCCACGGATGGTCGGGCGCCAGCACCGTGAGTTCGATCACCGCGCGATCGGCGGCGAAGCGGATGGTGGTGGCGAGATTCTTGCCGGCATCCTCGGCGGCGCGCACGAAATGCGCGTGCTCGAGTTTGTGCTCGAGGTCGACCTTGAGCCAGTAGGCCGGATAGAGATGCGCGATATAGGCCTCGACCCGCTCGGCCGGCCAGCCGGTCGTCTTCATGGCGGCGCGGAATTCGGCCTGCGCCGCGGCGACGCGCTGCGCGCGATTGACCTCGGAGAAGCCGCCGGTCAGCACCGGCTCGGTCTCGAAGTACAGCGTGCGGATCAGCTGCGCCTTCCAGCCGTTCCAGACGCCGGGGCCGACCGCGCGGATGTCGGCGGTGGTGAGAATGGTCAGAAGCTTCAGCCGTTCGGCCGACTGCACGACGGCGGCGAAGTTCTCGATGGTCTTGCGGTCGGACAGATCGCGCGACTGCGCCACGCTCGACATCACCAGATGCTGTTCGA
>JAUSBQ010000356.1 GCA_030651965.1 Pseudolabrys sp.
TAGAAAGTGACCTGCTGGGTCTTGATCGACACGATCGCCATGATCGGCTCGCCCGCATCGCGCGGAGCCGTCGCCTCGGTCGGTGGCGCGGGGCGCGCCTGTCTGGCAGCGGCGTCGGGGCTCAATGCCGTCAGTGCGGTCATCAGTGCGGTCATCAGTGCGATCATGGCCGCGAGCGTCACTAGGGCGGCAGGCCCCCAGCGCCGCATAGCCACGGTGGATTGCGCCGTCGTAAATCGATTTACCATGTCAAACTCAGTTGGATTGCCCGTTCGGAATGCCTGTTCGCGCTTGCGTCGAATCGAGTGTCAGATCGCGATTTCTGGATAACTAACGGCCACCACCACCTACGCCGCCGATTCGCTCATGTTGTTAGAAAGAGAATGTGTCTATTCGCGCAACCGAGATCAATGGGATGGGGCAGATTTGTCATTTTCCAGCCAGTATAAGAAGCCCCGCGCCGGCCGTTGTTGGGTCAACGCGCCTTGTTCAGCGTCGCCCATCCCGCTTTGTTCGCGGATGGCGGCAATTTCTCCTGCGTCCCGCGATGCCGGAAAATATAAGCCTTGGCGATCATGATCGCCGTGGCGGGGGCGGTCAGGAACAGGAACAGCGTGATCAGAATCTCGTGCACGCCGAGCGACCCGTTCAGCAGCACAAAATAGAGCATCGACGCGATCAGCAGCGCGCCGATCCCGAGCGTCGTCGCCTTGGTCGGCGCATGCAGCCGGCGCATCGTGTCCGGCAGCGTCGCCAGCCCGAGCGAGCCGACGAACAGAAATACGGCGCCGATCACGATGCAGGCCGCGACGAAAAATTCGATTACTGCTGTCATGTCGTCCTCACTCGATCACATTGCCGCGCAACAGGAACTTGCAGAACGCCACGGTCGAGACGAAGCCGACCATGGCGAACAGCAGCGCGGCTTCGAAATACATGGTTGTGGCGAACATGATGCCGGCCAGCACGACGAGGCCGATCGCGTTGATCACCATCGTGTCGAGCGCGAGGATGCGGTCGGTCGCATCGGGACCGACGATCAACCGGTAGAGATTGAGCAGCAAGGCCACCGAGATGGCGACAACGGCGAAGGTGCATGCGGCGGCAATCATTCGAATATCCTCGCCAGCCGGCTTTCGTAACGGGATTTGATCGCCGACACCGTGGCGTCCGGGTCGTTGGTATCGAGGCAGTGCACCAGCAGCGAACGGCCGTCGGCGCTCAGGTCGGCGCTGACGGTGCCCGGCGTCATGGTGATGGTGCCGGCGAGCGTTGCGATGGCTTCCGGGCTGGTCAGTTCGAGCGGCACCGTAATGAAGGTCGATTTCAAGCTGTCGCCGCGGCGGAACAGGATCAGATAGGCGACCTGCACGTTTGAAACCACGATGTCCCACAGCACCACGGCGGAGTATTCCAGAATCGCCAGCGGATTGCGGATTCTTGATCGGCCCGGCCAATAGACGGCGGTCAGCTTGGCGATGGCGAGGCCGAGCAATAGTCCGAAGACAAAATTGGCGAGCGAGAAGTCGTTGACCAGCAGCACCCAGACCAGGGCCAGGACGCCGGTCAGCAGCGGATGGGGAAGAAAGCGCTCGCGCATTGTCATTCTCCCACGAAAGCCGCGGAGGGCCGGGATTCCAGTACCGCGCGAATGTAGGTCTGCGGCTGGAGCAACTGGTTCGCGGTTGCCGTCATGTCGTCCATGATCGGACCTGCCAGCAGGCTGAGCGCGGCCAGGACCGCGATCATGGCCGCGACAACGGCCGTCGGCAATATCGGCGCCGTGCGCGTTGCCGCAATCCGCGCGCCGGCCTGCGGTTTGCGCCAGAAGGTGTCGATGCCGGCCCGCGCAAAGCCGATCGTCAGCAGCAGCCCCGTGATCAGGATCGCGGACCAGACCGCGACGATGTGCGGACCGGTTCTCGCCGCATCCAGAATCAGCAGCTTGCCGATGAAGCCGGCCAGCGGCGGCATGCCCACCATGGCGATGGCCAGCAGGAAATACAGGCCCGCGAAAAGCGTCCCATGGCTAAGCGGTCCCGCAGTCGCAGGGGATGGCGAGCGGCCGTCGGCGTCGTTCACCAGCAGGCCCGCGAGCAGGAACAGCGCGGCGCTCGTCAGCGTGCTTTGCACGGCGTAATACAGCGCCGCCGCCAGACTCTCCGCGGTGAAGAGGCCGAGGGCGATCAGCACTGTGCCCATCGATGCGATCAGCGAATAGCAGGCGAGATCGCGCAAGCCGCGGCTGGCGAGCACGCCGATCGTGCCGAGGACCAGCGTAACGATGGCGGCGGGCAGAATCCACGGTGTGACAATTCCGGCGAGCGGCCCGGCATCGGCGCCGAAGATCAGCGTGTAGACGCGAATGATCGAATAGGCGCCGACCTTAGTCATGATTGCGAACACGGCCGCCGCCGCCGGCGATGTCGTGCCGTAGGTCGGCGGCAACCACCAGTGAAACGGCACCATTGCCGACTTGATGGCGAATACCGTGAACAGCAACAGCGCGCCCGCCGACAGCAGCGCCTCGTTGCCGGCTGCGACTTGCGGCACCTTCACGGCCAGATCCGCCATGTTGAGCGTGCCGGTGACGGCATAGATCGTGCCGACCGCGAACAGAAAGACGGTCGAACCGATCAGATTGATCGAGATGTAGTGAAAGCCCGCCCGCAGCCGGCGCGGCCCGGAGCCATGAAGCATCAGCCCGTAGGAGGCAATCAACAGCACTTCGAAGAACACGAACAGGTTGAACAGATCGCCGGTCAGGAACGCGCCATTGATCCCCATCAACTGGAATTGGAGGAGCGCATGGAAATGGCGGCCTTTGCGGTCCCAGTCGCCGAGCGAAGCCAGCACCACGCCGATGGCCAGCACGCCGGTGAGCAGCAGCATGGTGGCCGCGAGCCGGTCCAGAACCAGCACGATGCCGAACGGCGCCGGCCAGTTGCCGAGCAGATAAACGCGCGGTTCGCCGTCGCCGGCCAGCATATAGAGGCCGATCGCGGTTGCGAGTTGAATCGCCGTCGCGCCGACAGACAAGGCGCGCTGGATTGTCAGGCCATAGGCCTGCGCCAGCACCAGCATCGCCGCGGTCATGGCGGGAATAGCGACCGGCAGGATGAGCCAATGGTTGTTCATGGCGCCGCTCCGTCGCGGCGGGCGTCCGCATCGTCGCGCGCGGGCTTCACGCCAAGGCCGACGTCATCCGATCCGGTTTCAAGATAGGCGCGCAATGACAGCACGACGATCAGCGCCGTCATGCCGAAGGTGATGACGATGGCGGTGAGCACAAGCGCCTGCGGCAGCGGGTCGGTGTATCCGGCCGCCGTCTTGCTGACGATCGGGGGCAGGTCGATGGCGAGCCGTCCCATCGCGAACAGAAAAACATTGACGGCATAGGACAGGAACGTCAGCCCCATGATCACCGGAAAAGTGCGGCGGTGCAGGATGAGATAGACGCCGACCGCGGTCATGGCGCCGATGCCGGTCGCCAGCAGCATTTCCATGTTCATGCGCGCCTCCCGTCGTCATCGGGCGGCTCGGCGCGATCTTCGACGCGCGACAGCGTTGCCAGCGAGAGCAGGCAGGTGCCGACCACGGTGAAGAACACGCCGATGTCGAAGGCCATCGCAGAGGCCAGTTCGACTTCGCCGAACAGCGGGAAATGGAAATAGCCGAAACTGCTGGTGAGAAAAGGCCGGTCGAACAGCAGCGACACCAGCCCGGTCACGCCGGCCAGCGCCACGCCGCCGCCGATCATGGTGTGGGCGTCGAGGCGCGCGCGCTGATGGGCCCATGCGTAGCCGCTGGCCATGTATTGCATCAGGAACGCGATGGCGACGATCAGGCCGGCAATGAAGCCGCCGCCCGGCATGTTATGCCCGCGCAACAGGATGTAGATCCCCGCCACCAGCGAGATCGGCAGCAGCACGCGCGTCACCACGGTCAGCAGCAGCGGGTGGGGGTCATACGCCTGCGGATTGGCTTGCGGGCCATTGCGTATGGCGTCAAGCCGCCGGGCCGCGGCGCCCCGCAATGCGGAGTCGAGCAGCGCGAAGATTGTCAGCGCGGCGATCGCCAGCACGATGATCTCGCCAAAGGTGTCGTAGCCGCGGAAGTCGACCAAAATGACGTTCACCACATTGGTGCCGCCGCCGCCCGGTTTCGAGTTTTCGATGTGATAGCTCGAGATCGTGTCGAACCCGCGCGTCATGATGGCGTAGGCGAGCGCGGCCGTGCCGCCGCCGGCGACCAGGGCCAGCGCGCCGGCGCCGAGCTTGCCGCGGCGCGGCATCTCGTCCGGGGTGGTGCGCGGCAGCAGGTTGATCGCCAGCAGCAAGAGAATGGTGGTGACGACCTCAACGGATATCTGCGTCAGCGCCAGGTCGGGCGCGGAGAATTGCAGGAAGGCGAGCGACACCACGAGCCCGACGACGCTGGTGACGATCAGCGCGAACAGCCGGTCGTGATGGCGCAGGATGATGAGCCCGCAAGCGGCGAGCAGCACCGCCCAGCCGATCAGGGCCGGCAGCGTGACCGCAAGCGTGGCGCGGTCTCCGGGCGCATGCGCGGCGCCGAAGAACCCGGCCAGCCCGAAAACGCAGATGGCGACCATGATGACGCCGAGGTAGCGCGTCAGATCTCTATTATCGATCGTGTCGATGATACGGCGCGAGGCAATGACCATCCCGGCGATGACCGCCTGGAACATGGTCATGGCGTCCGGCCGCGGCACCGCGAGTCGAAGCCTGTTGAGCGGCAGATAGAGCCAAAGCGCCAGAAGCCCGCCGGCCAGCGCCGTCATGCTCATGGCCAGCGCCGGGGTCAGGCCGTGCCAGAGCGCGAGATGGTAGGAAGGCAGCTCGCCGCCGGCGACTGCCAGCGCGGTGCGCTCGACGATGGCGCCGGCAAAGAACGCCGGCGCGAGGCCGATGGCGATGACCGGCACGATCAGTACGGCAACCGGCAGCCACATGCCGAATGGCGGATCGTGCGGGTGTTTCGGATAATCGTGCCGTTCATGACCGAAGAAGACATGAAACGCCAGACGCGCAGAATAAGCCGCCGACAGCAACGCGCCGACAGTTGCGAGCAGCGGGAATAGCCAAGCCTGGCCGGCATAGACCGTGTGCGAGGCCTCTTCCAGCATCATTTCTTTCGACAGAAAGCCATTGAACAGCGGAACGCCGGCCATTGACGCGCAAGCCAGCACCGCGAGCGTCGCGGTGATCGGCATGGCGTAGCGCAGCCCGCCAAGTCTGCGGATATCGCGGGTGCCGGTTTCATGATCGACAATGCCTGCGCTCATGAACAGCGCAGCCTTGAACGTCGCATGATTGAGTATGTGGAATACCGCGGCAATCACCGCGCTCCGGGTGCCGAGACCGAGCAGCATGGTCATGAAGCCGAGATGGCTGACGGTCGAGAATGCGAGCAGCGCCTTG
>JAUSBQ010000357.1 GCA_030651965.1 Pseudolabrys sp.
GATTTGGAGGCTCTATGCCATAGAGCCGCTGCCGGTGAGGGAAGCCTCGCCGACGCGCTCATGCCCGTTGAAACCGCGCTGGACGACATCCCGGCGCTGGCTGTTGACGGGTCTGATGCGGCAAGGCTCCGCCGGGGCCAAGCCGTTTTGTTGCGCGGACGGGACGCTCCCAATTTTCGCGGTCCGGTCTATGTCACGGTATCAGGCCGTCTGTTGGCCCTTGCCGAAATGGATCGCGGTGAAATCGTCCCCAAGCGTGTTTTTAACCTGGCCGGGCTGTTGGGCAGCGCCGGACCGAAGAGAGGATAACCGATGTCGCTAACGACCGAACGCAAGGCCGAAGTGATCAAGGCCAATGCGACCAAGAGCGGCGATACTGGATCGCCGGAAGTGCAAGTCGCGATCCTGTCGGAACGCATCAATACGCTGACCGACCACTTCAAGCAGCACACCAAGGACAACCATTCCCGGCGCGGTCTGCTGAAGATGGTGTCGACGCGGCGCTCGCTGCTCGACTATCTCAAGAAGACCGATGAAGCGCGCTACAAGGCGCTGATCGAGAAGCTCGGCATCCGCCGTTAAATTTGTACCGCGCGCGGGGCTCATTCGGCCTCGCGCGTTTTTGTAAGACGTAAGCGGACGCGAAACTTAGCGTCCGTCATTTAAGTCCGGCGGCGATGGCGCCATCGGACAATCAGGGACCGGACGATTGGCGTCCGGTCGAATAACGGCAATGTTCCTTGAAGTCATGGCAGGATCGCCAGACGCTGTTCGCACCCCGCTTCGCGCGGGCGTGCGGCACAGTCTCTCGCCGTCTTGCTCATGGCTTTAAGGCGCTGGCCTAAACCATGAGAGAAAAACGCAATGTTTAAAGTCCATCGAGTTGAACTCGATTGGGGTGGGCGTCCGCTCATCCTCGAAACCGGCCGCGTTGCGCGTCAGGCCGACGGCGCCGTGTTCGCCAGCTACGGCGATACCACCGTGCTCGCCACCGTCGTCGCCGCCAAGAAGCCGCGCGAAGGCGTCGACTTCCTGCCGCTGACCGTCGACTATCAGGAAAAGTATTACGCCGCCGGCCGCATTCCGGGCGGCTACTTCAAGCGCGAAGGCCGTCCGACCGAAAAGGAAACTCTGGTTTCCCGTTTGATCGACCGTCCGGTTCGCCCGCTGTTCGCCGATGGCTGGCGCTGCGAAACGCAGATCATCGTCACCACGTTGTCGCACGATCTGGAAAACGATCCGGACATTCTGGCGCTGGTCGCCGCGTCCGCCGCGCTGACGCTCTCGGGCGCCCCGTTCATGGGCCCGATCGGCGCCGCGCGCGTCGGCTTCGTCAACGGCGAATACGTCCTTAACCCGACGCTCGACGAAATGACCGACAGCCAGCTCGACCTCGTCGTCGCCGGCACCACCGACGCCGTGCTGATGGTCGAATCGGAAGCCAAGGAGCTCAACGAAGACGTCATGCTCGGCGCCGTGATGTTCGGCCACCGCCACTTCCAGCCGGTAGTCGAAGCCATCATTCAGCTCGCCGAAAAGGCCGCCAAGGAGCCGCGCGACCACGTTGTCGTCGACGACTCGGCGCTGGAAAAGGAAATGCTCGGCCTCGCCGAGAAGGAACTGCGCGCGGCCTATTCGATCCCGGCCAAGCAGGAGCGTCAGAACGCCGTCGCCGCCGTCAAGACCAAGGTGATGGAGCACTATGCACCGGGCGGCGTCGAGAATCCGCAACTGCCGAAGCAGCGTCTCGCCACCGTGTTCAAAGAGCTCGAAGGCAAGATCGTGCGCTGGAACGTGCTCGACACCAAGAAGCGCATTGACGGCCGCGATCTCACCACCGTGCGCGCCATCGAAGTGCAGACCGGCGTTCTGCCGCGCACGCACGGCTCGGCTTTGTTCACCCGCGGCGAAACCCAGGCGCTGGTCGTCACCACACTGGGCACCGGCGAGGACGAACAGTGGATCGACGCGCTGCAGGGCACCTACAAGGAATCGTTCCTGCTGCACTACAACTTCCCTCCCTACTCCGTCGGCGAGACCGGCCGCATGGGCGGCACCAAGCGCCGCGAAATCGGCCACGGCAAACTCGCCTGGCGCGCCATTCATCCGGTGCTGCCGTCGAAGCTCGACTTCCCGTACACGATCCGCGTCGTGTCCGAGGTCACCGAGTCGAACGGCTCGTCGTCGATGGCCTCCGTCTGCGGCGCCTCATTGGCGCTGATGGATGCGGGCGTGCCGATGAAGCGCGCCACGGCGGGCATCGCCATGGGCCTCATCCTTGAGGGTGAGCGCTTCGCGGTTCTCTCCGACATTCTCGGCGACGAAGATCATCTCGGCGACATGGACTTCAAGGTCGCCGGCACCGAGGAAGGCATCACCTCGCTGCAGATGGACATCAAGATCGCCGGCATCACCGAAGAGATCATGAAGGTGGCGCTTGGCCAGGCCAAGGATGGCCGTATTCACATCCTCGGCGAAATGGCCAAGGCGTTGAACACGGCCCGCGCCGAGCTCGGCGAACACGCGCCGCGCATCGAGATGTTCAAAATCCCGACCGACAAGATCCGTGAAGTGATCGGCACCGGCGGCAAGGTGATCCGCGAGATCGTCGAGAAGACCGGCGCCAAGATCAACATCGAGGACGACGGTTCGGTGAAGGTCGCCTCGTCGGATGGCGAGTCGATCAAGGCGGCGATCAAGTGGATCAAGTCGATCACCAACGATCCGGAAGTCGGCGTGATCTATGACGGCACCGTGGTCAAGACCATGGACTTTGGCGCCTTCGTCAACTTCTTCGGCGCCAAGGACGGCCTGGTGCACATCAGCCAGCGCTCGGCCGGCCGCGTCAACAAGGTCACCGACGTCGTCAAGGAAGGCGACAAGGTCAAGGTCAAGCTGTTGGGAATGGACGATCGCGGCAAAGTGCGCCTGTCGATGAAGGTCGTCGACCAGACCACCGGCGAAGACCTCGAAGGCAAGCAAAAGGCCGAAGGCGGCGATCAGGCGCCGGCCGCGGAGTAAACGTCAATCGACCTCATCCTGAGGAGGGCGCGTTAGCGCCCGTCTCGAAGGAGGAGGTCGCCGCCACCCTTCGAGACGCGCACCTTCGGTGCGCTCCTCAGGGTGAGGCAGAAAATCAGGGCGGCCCTCGTGGCCGCCCTTTTTTATTGGCTGTCACGGTATCCATCCGGCGTAGGCCGCCTTGTGTGAATGGTCGGGCGGATAGTTGATAGTCAGTATGGATATCATTACTGACAGTCATCAGATCAGTCGCCTTGAAGTGGTTGATACCGGACGCCGGCGGCGCTGGACGGACGAG
>JAUSBQ010000374.1 GCA_030651965.1 Pseudolabrys sp.
CGCCTTGTAGCCGTCATGCGGCGGCTCGAAGCCGGCCAACGCGGCATTGGCGTCGCGCGCATCCGGCACTTTCTTGAGAACGTCGGCCGCATCGAATGCGCGGTTGCCGTAATCGACCTCGGCGGTGACGCGCGTCGGCGCGATACGGCCGAACGACAGATGACGGGCGTAGGTGAGGATCGACTGGGTGAATTTGATGTCGCCGGCGGCGAGCGCGTCGGCGCCAGTGAAGGTCGTGAATTCCGGCACCGGGTAGTCCGGTGCGTCGAGACCGTCGGCGCCGGCGTTCTTGAGACGCGCAATCGCCGCTTTGGCGTTGGCGGTCAGGCGGCCATCGCGAATCCACAGCGGCGCGAACTGGCGCGATGCGTAGGCGGCTTCGACCGCCTTGCGCTCGGTGGCGTTGTCAATGCGCAACTGCTTGACCTGCTCGCGCAAGCGGTCGGCGATCTGCTGGTCGCTGGCGGCGAGTTGCTTGTCGAGCGCGCCACGGTCGACGTCGCCGGCGTTCGCATTGGCGGACAGCGCGGGCTCGGATGCGACAGGGATTTGCGTAGCCGGCGCTTGCGCCACCGGCTCGCGTTTCGCTGGCGCGGGCTCGGGCCTAATCTCTTGTCTGGTCTCTTGTGCCCTTTGATCCGGCACATTGATGATGCGCTGCTGAAGCGGCGGCGGGACCGGCGCTGCTTCGCGGCGCCGCATCTGCTGGCCGTTCAATGTCGGCGGCGGCGGCGCGATCTGGCGAATGCCTTCGGGCGCTGCGACCGAGATGGAAGGTGTCGCGACGATCATCGCCAGCATTGTGCCGGCCAGAAGTTGGTCGAGCCTCACGTTACGCATGTCACTTAACTCCACACGCACTCGGAAACCGAATGCTTCAAATGCCGTGCAGTGCTTTAACCGACGCGACCCCCGACGCGACATGAACAAGTCTGCATTGCCATTATGCGGCGAAATGCATGGGCGATTCAAAGTTTTTTACGGTCGCCAAGGCGTTTACCTTTTATCAAAGTGAACGCACGAGCAGATGATTAAAATTTTAACGATTAATCGGCGGCGGCAGTCTCGTTAACCGCGATCGCCGCGGCGTCGTCCTGCAAATCCAGGCTTTCTTCCTGCAAACCCAGACCTTCGAGCTTGCGATAGAGCGTCGAGCGTCCGATTTTCAGGCGGCGCGCCACCTCGGACATCTGCCCGCGATAGTGTTTGATGGCGAAGCGGATGGCTTCGCGCTCGATATCCTCGAGCGGTCTCACGTCATTGTGAGAATCGGTTAACGGCAGAGACGGCGCGATCATCGTCACGTTGGGCCGCAACATCGCCATGCGGTCGCTGATGCTAACCGGCATATCGGGCGCCATCGCCGGCGAAGCTTCGATCATCTGTTGCGCTTCATCGGCCGGCTGGGCCGTCCCATCCGACGTCACCTGCGGGAACTCGTTCATGCCGATCGTGTCGCCATCGGCGAGCACGACGGCGCGGAAGATCGCATTCTCAAGCTGGCGCACATTGCCCGGCCAGCGGAACGCCGCGAGTTGCGCGAGGGTCGCACCGTCGAGCGCGCGCAGGCGCTTGCCTTGTTCGGCGGCGATGCGGGTGAGGAAGTGCCGCGCCAGTTCCGGAATGTCCTCGGGGCGCTTGCGCAGAGGCGGGATCGAAATCGGAAATACATGGAGGCGATAGAACAGGTCCTCGCGGAAGCGTCCGGCCTTCACCTCGGCGATCAGGTCGCGGTTGGTGGCCGAGACGATGCGGACATCGACTTTGATGGTCTTGCGCGAGCCGACCGGTTCGACTTCGCCTTCCTGCAACGCGCGCAGCAGTTTCACCTGCGCGGCCGGCGGCAGTTCGCCGACTTCGTCGAGGAAAAGGGTGCCGCCATCGGCTTCGATGAACTTGCCGGTGTGCTTGTCGGTGGCGCCGGTGAAGGCGCCCTTCTCGTGGCCGAACAATATCGATTCGACGAGATTCTCCGGCATGGCGCCGCAATTGACCGCGACGAAGGGCCGGGCGCGCCGTTCGCCCGAACCGTGGATGGCGCGCGCCATCAATTCCTTGCCGACGCCGCTCTCGCCTTCGAGCAGCACGGGAATCGTCGACGCGGCGGATTTTTCGGCTGCGCTCAACACCGGCCGCATCGCCGGCGAGCGGGTGATGACATCGGACAGCGACAAGGTGCCGTCGCGGCTGCGCTTGACGCGCTGCAACTCGCCGGCCAGCGCCTTGGTGGCGAGCGCGTTGCGCAACGACACTTCGAGGCGTTCCGGCGAGGCCGGCTTGACCACGAAGTCGGCGGCGCCGGCGCGCATGGCCGAGACGACATTGTCGATGCCGCCATGCGCGGTCTGCACGATCACCGGGGTATCGAGCCCGGCCTGCCGCATCCGCGCCAGAACGCCGAGTCCGTCGAGATCGGGCATCACCAAATCGAGCACGACGCAGTCGATGCGGGCGGGCTGTTCGCCGATGAGCAAAGCAAGGGCGGCGTCGCCGCCTTCCGCAATGAGCGCCTGGTAGCCGAAACGCTGCACCATGGCTTCGACCAGGCGGCGCTGTACCGGATCGTCATCGACGATCAACACCACATTCGACATGACCACTCCCAACCTCGACGCCCGCACGAAACGCGCGGCTGTAAACCTGTGCCGATTTGGAGCAATGTGATGCCGCCCGCTTAACGGCGGCTTAAGGCGCACAGCGAATGGCGGTTAACGGATCCTTTCCGGCCGCCGGGTTAGCCGGCGGCCGGGAGGGTGCCTAGAGCGCAGAGAGGACCGGGGCGACCACCGGCTCGAGTTCTACGATGCCGCGCCATACCATTTCGAGGGCGACATAGAGGATGACGAGCAGGCCGAC
>JAUSBQ010000381.1 GCA_030651965.1 Pseudolabrys sp.
CCACAAGGGGGAGGGGAGCATTCCGCATTTGCCGCGAGATCGTGCCCCATACAAATGAGAACTCACGCATACCTCGCGCACAGCAGCGCATAAATCGCACGCGCGGTCTGGCATTCGGCGCCTTCCGGCCGGCCCGGCTTGGCGCTCGCGGTCCAGGCGAATATGTCGAAATGCACCCAAGCCGGCACGGTGACGAATTTCTTCAGGAACAGGGCCGCGGTGATCGCGCCGCCCAGTCCCCCGGTCGAGACATTGTTGGTGTCGGAGACTTTGGAATCGAGCAGCGCTTCGTATGGCTTCCACAAAGGCATGCGCCAGACCGGGTCATTTTCGGCAAGGCCGATATTGGCCATCTCGCCGGCGAGCGCGTCATCGTCGGTGAACATCGCCGGCAGTTCGGGACCGAGCGCGACGCGCGCGGCGCCGGTCAGCGTGGCGAAGTCGATCATCAACTCCGGTTTCTCTTCATCGGCCAGCGCCAGCGCGTCGGCCAGCACAAGTCTGCCCTCGGCGTCGGTGTTGCCGATCTCGACGGTGATGCCCTTGCGCGAGGTGTAGACGTCGCGCGGCCGGAAGCTGGCGCCGGAAATCGAATTCTCCACCGCCGGGATCAGCACGCGCAGCCGCACCTTCAGTCGGCGCGCCATGATCATGTGGGCGAGGCCGAGCGAGGTCGCCGCGCCGCCCATGTCCTTCTTCATGTTGAGCATGCCGGTGTCGTTCTTGATGTCGAGACCGCCGGTATCGAAGCATACGCCTTTGCCGACCAAGGTGATCTTCGGATCGCCGTCCTTGCCCCAGACCATGTCGATCAGACGGGGCGCGCGCGGCGAGCCTTGGCCGACGGCGTGGATCAGCGGAAATTCTTTCGTCAGTCTGTCGCCGGCGATGACCTCGACCTTGGCGCCGTGCAACTTGCCGAGCGCGCGCGCCGCTTCTTCCAGTTCGGCGGGGCCCATGTCGTTCGACGGCGTATTGATGAGGTCGCGCGCCAGGCAAACGCCTTCGGCGATGCGGCTGACGTCCTCGCCATCGATGCCGTCCGGCACGGTCAGCCGCACCTGGCTTGCGTCGCCTTTCCGGTAGCGGGTGAACTGATAGGCGCCGATCGCAAAGGCCAGCGCCGCCATCCGCGTATCGTGCGGCGCGTTGGCGAAACGATAGATGCCCGCCGGCAGCGTATTGACCAGTTGGCCGGGCCGGAACGGGTCGATCGTCCCGCCGGGCGCTTCGATACCGAACAGCACGCCGGCCAACCCGCCGTCGAGCTTGGGCAGCAGCAGCAGCTTGCCGGGTTTGGCCTCGAAGCCGGCGGCGGCGGCGAAGGCCCGCTCGCGTTCACCGAAGCCCTGAAGGACGGAATCGGCATTGCCGGCGTGAACGAACCAGATGGGGGTGCCGCGCGCCTCGGCGGCTGCGGCAAATTGAGGATGCATGGTGGCTCCGGCGTCGCGTCTGGGCGGGGGGTCGGGTTGGCGAAATCAGGGAGATATTAGCCCGCCCGCCACCGATATGGCATCGCCGGGGCGGGGGCAAACCGGAGCGGCCGCCCGGCCGGGCCCCCGGAGCGTCCTGAGTTAACCACTCGTTAGGGTTAACGTTTTATTGCTCGGGTATGCCGCCGGAAGCCCGTTCCTTGAACACTGTCGTCTTGGCGTCCCCGCACCGTCGGCTGGCGCGCAAAGCCCGCTTTCTGGCCGCGGCCGCGCTCGTGACGCTGCTGGCGCTGCCGGTCGCCGGCTGCAAAACAACCAGCGACGATATCACCGGCTCGATCGGCGGCGGCTCCGCCGCCACGCTGCGCACCGACGCCGAATGGCGGCAGTCGCTCGACGTCTGGGGCGCGCGCTACCGCGCCAAGCCTGACGATGCCGAGGCGGCCATGACCTATGCCCGCGGCCTTCGCGCCACCGACCAGCGCGCCCAGGCCGTCGCCGTGCTGGAGCAGGCCTCAATCCGCAATCCCAACAATATGGCGGTGCTCGGCGCCTATGGCCGCGCGCTGGCCGAAGCCGGCGACCTCAATCAGGCGCTGGACGTTCTCAGCCGCGCCCATACGCCCGACAATCCGGACTGGCGCGTGCTGAACGCGCAGGGCGCCGTGCTCGATCAGCTCGGCCGCCACGCCGAGGCGCAGCGCTATTACTCGTCGGCGCTCAAGATCATCCCGGACGAACCGTCGGTGCTGTCCAATCTCGGCCTGTCCTATGTGCTGACCAAGGACCTCAAGCGTGCCGAAGTCACGCTGCGGCGCGCGCTGGCGCAGCCGAATGCCGACCCCAAGGTACGGCAGAATCTTGCGCTCGTTGTCGGCCTGCGCGGCCGTTTCGACGATGCCGAGAAAATCGCGCGCGAAGGCCTCGCCGAGGGCGAAGCCGCCGCCAATGTCGGCTATCTGCGCGAGATGCTGGCGCAACAGAAAGACTGGAAAAAGTCCGGCGGCCGGCCCTTCGTGCCGCCGCCCCACCCGCGCGGGTGATCTGAACGCCGTTCATTCCCGCGCAAGCGGGAATCCAGAACCACAATTTCTGAGCTAATTGCTGTTTAGCTGGGTCCCCGCTTTTCGCGGGGACGAACGGATACTGGGCGCCTACTGGATCGCCATGACCTTGATCACGGCGGGTCCGAGAATGACCACGAACAGCACCGGCAGGAAGAACAGGATCATCGGCACCGTCAGCTTCGGCGGCAGGCCGGCGGCCTTTTTCTCGGCTTCCGACATGCGCATGTCGCGGTTTTCCTGCGCCATCACCCGCAGCATGCTGGCCAAAGGCGTGCCGTAGCGCTCGGCCTGTGTCAGCGCCATACAGACCGACTTGACGCCGTCGAGGTCGGTGCGCTTGGCCAGGTTTTCATAGGCCTGGCGGCGATCCGGCAGATAAGACAGTTCGGCGGTGGTGAGAGTGAGTTCTTCGGCGAGCGCCACCGACTGCGAACCGACCTCGTCGCCGACCTTCTTCAGCGCCGCTTCGATCGACATGCCGGATTCGACGCAGATCAGCAGCAGATCGAGCGTGTCGGGAAACGCGCGCTTGATCGACTGCTGACGCTTCTGGATCTTGCTCTTGAGCAGCATCCACGGCAGGTGCATGCCGAGATAGGCTGCGCCGATGCAAAGGCCGAGTTTGACCGTCGCAGGCTGGTTGAAGTCCAGCACCACGAACAGATAGAACGCGGCTCCGAGAAAGGCGACGATCGGCGTCACCATGCGGAAAAACAGGTAGGTGATATAGGGCGCCTGGCCGCGATAGCCGGCTTGCACCAGCTTGAGCCGGGCTTCTTCCTGGCCGACCCATTTGCTCAGATTGAAGCTGTCGACGACGGTCTGGATATACTGCTTGGGCGACTGGCGCAGGCTGATCTTCTGGTTGCCCTGCGCCATGCGCTCGCGCTCGCGGGCGCGGATTTTCTCGCGCTCGACCGCCACCGCCTTCATGCGCTTGCCCAGCGGGTCGGCGAACACCAGCGGCATCGCGAAGGTCAATACCGTCGCGACCGCGGCGACGCCGGCGAATATCATCACCAGCGTCTGGGTGTTGAGGATACTGTTGAGAAGATCGATCATCGGTCTGCTTTGCTATGGTTCTCTAGAAGTCGAAGTTGATCATCTTCTTCATCACCAGCACGCCCATCGACATCCACATGACGGAGCCGGCGAGCATGATGTGGCCGAGCGGTTCGGAGAACAGCAGGCCGATATATTGCGGGCTGGTGATCCACACCAGCGTCATCACCGCGACCGGCAGCGCGCCGATGATCGCGGCCGAGGCTTTCGCCTCCTGCGACATCGCCTGGATCTTGCCCTTCATCTTCTTGCGGTCGCGCAGCACGCGCGACAGATTGCCGAGCGCTTCGGCCAGGTTGCCGCCGGCCTTCTGCTGAATGGCGATGACGATGCCGAAGAAGTTGGCTTCCGGCAACGGCATGCGCTCGTAGAGTTTGCCGCAGGCTTCGCCGAGCGGAATGCCGATCGCCTGGGTTTCGATGATGGCGCGGAACTCGGACTTGAGCGGCTCCGGCGCCTCGGCGGTGATCATCTTCATGCAGTCGAGCAGCGGCAGGCCGGCCTTGACGCCGCGCACGATGATATCGACGGCGTCGGGAAATGCCGCGAGGAATTTCGCCTCGCGCCGCTTCTTGAAGTATGACAGCAGCCAGCGCGGCAGGCCGAAGGCGCCGGCAAAGCCCAGCCCGGCCGCCGGCAACAAGCCGGCATTGCCCATCAGGCCGGCGGCGAACATCACCGCGCCGATGACGGCGGAGATGACGAGGTATTTCTGTTTCGTCCAGGTCAGCCCGGCTTGCGCGATGCGCACTGACAATGACGGACTCTTGGTCTTTTTGTGCCGCGCCTCGAGTTCCTTCAGCGTGCTTTCGACGCTGTCGCGGCGCGAGCGCTGCGGCTGGCCGCGCGCGGCGCGCGCCACCGGCTCGGCTCGCGCGACGCTGGCGACGCGCTTCTCCGTCTTCCGTTCACCCGACAGGATCGGGTAGACGAAAACGTAGGCGACGCCGCCGACGGCGACGGCGGCAAGGAAGAAGACCGCGAGAGAATCCAAAGCGTCCGTCCTCCGCTTACCCGTTCATGGCTTCGTTGGCGGCTTCGGCGGCGTCGAGCGCGGCGGCAAGCCGCTTTTCCTCGCCGTAGTAGCGGGCGCGGTCCCAGAAGCGCGGACGGCCGATGCCGGTCGCGCGGTGGCGGCCGATGATGTTGCCTTGCGCGTCTTCGCCGACCATGTCGTAGACAAACAGATCCTGGGTGATGATGACTTCGCCTTCCATCCCCATCACCTCGGTAATGTGGGTGATGCGGCGCGAACCGTCGCGCAGGCGCGCCGCCTGAATGACGACGTCGACCGAGGCGGTGATCATCTCGCGGATGGTCTTGGACGGCAGCGAGTAGCCGCCCATGGTGATCATCGATTCCAGTCGCGACAGGCCTTCGCGCGGATTGTTGGCGTGCAGCGTGCCCATCGAGCCGTCATGGCCGGTGTTCATGGCCTGCAGCAGATCGAACGCCTCGGGTCCGCGGACTTCGCCGACGATGATGCGCTCGGGCCGCATACGCAGGCAGTTCTTGACCAGGTCGCGCATGGTGACCTGGCCCTCGCCTTCGAGGTTGGGCGGTCGCGTTTCCAGGCGCACCACATGCGGCTGCTGCAACTGCAGTTCGGCGGCGTCTTCGCAGGTGATGATGCGCTCGTCGTCGTCGATGAACTGCGTCAGACAGTTGAGCAGCGTGGTCTTGCCGGAGCCGGTGCCGCCGGAGATCAGGCAGTTCACCCGGCTGCGGCCGATGATGCGCAAAATCTCGGCGCCCTGTTCGGTGATGGTGCCGAACTTGACCAGCTGATCGAGCGTCAGCTTGTCCTTCTTGAACTTACGAATGGTGAGCGCCGGGCCGTCGATCGCCAGCGGCGGCACGATGGCGTTGACGCGCGAGCCGTCCGGCAGGCGCGCGTCGCATATCGGCGAGCTTTCGTCGACGCGGCGGCCGATCTGGCTGACGATGCGCTGACAGATATTGAGGAGCTGCTGGTTGTCGCGAAACCGGATGCCGGTGCGCTGAATCTTGCCCTTGACTTCGATGTAGACGGTGCCCGACCCGTTGACCATGATGTCGGAGATGTCGTCGCGCGACAGCAGCGGCTCGAGCGGACCGAAGCCGAGCACGTCGTTGCAGATGTCGTCGAGCAGTTCTTCCTGCTCGGAAATCGACATCACG
Source organism: Pseudolabrys sp. (assembly GCA_030651965.1). Lineage (GTDB taxonomy): Bacteria > Pseudomonadota > Alphaproteobacteria > Rhizobiales > Xanthobacteraceae > Pseudolabrys. The sequence goes on from JAUSBQ010000381.1 coordinate 5,726, forward strand.
ATGTTCTTGATCGAGATGATCTCGTTGACGATGTCGCGGATTTCCTCGCGCGCCGAATCGGCGTCGAGCCGCGCCAGTTGCGCCAGATCGATGGCCTCGATCAGCGCGCCGAAGATCGTGCTCTTGGTGGTGTAATAGGACTCGGAGTGGCGCGAATCGACCGCGGTCGGCACCATGGTGTGCGCCGACGGCAGGCGCGACGGCGGCGGCGCCGAGACCATCGGCGCGCCGAGACCGTCGGACGGGAACGGCGTGCGGCCGGTCTCCATCGCGGCGCCCGTGCCGGGCTTCTGCGGTTCGACTTTCGGCGCGGCGGGCGCAGCCGGCCCGGCAACAAGCGTCGGCGCCGCCGCCACGGGGGCGGCGGGCGCAGGCGCGCGCGCTTCAGAGGATCCGCTACGCTTTCCGAACAAGGTCAGTCACTCCAGACAAATTCCAGACACGTCTTCGGATCGAAGACGGTCTATCGGCTCATCAGCTTCGACAGCAGCGGCGACAGAAAGCCGGTGCGGGCGCGCTTGGCTTCGGCGCGTCCGGTGAGGACCTGTGCCATCTGGCGGAACATGTCCGCGGTCTTATGGCTCGACGACACTTCGGCGATCATCTGGCCGTTGTTGGCGGCGGTGCCGAACAGTTGCGGCTCGAACGGAATCACCACCAGCGGCTCATCCTCCAGCGCCTTGGCGAAATCGCCCGGCGAGATTTCCGGGCGCTTCGGCACGCCGACCTGGTTGAGGCAATAATGCGGGCGATGGTCGTTCGGCCGCGCCGCGCGCAGCAGATCGACCATGTTCTTGGCGTTGCGCAGGTTGGCCAGATCGGGGCCGGCGACCACGAGAATTTCATCGGCGCTGACCAGCAGCCGCTTGGTCCAGCCGGACCACATATGCGGCACGTCGAGTATGACGCAGGGAATCGACGAGCGCAGCGAATCGAGAATCGAGTCGAAAGCCTCGGGGCCGAAGTCGTAGACGCGGTCGAGCGTCGCCGGCGCCGCCAGCAGGCTGAGGTGGTCGGTGCATTTCGACAGCAACCGGTCGACGAAGGCGGTGTCGACACGGTCCGGCGAGAACACCGCGTCGGCGATGCCCTGCGGCGGGTCCTGGTTGTAATCGAGGCCGGCGGTGCCGAAAGCGAGGTCGAGATCGGTCACGACCGAATCGAGCGCCAGGTCGCGGGCGATCGCCCAGCCGATATTGTGCGCGACCGTCGAAGCGCCGACGCCGCCTTTGGCGCCGACCACGGCGATGACGCGGCCGACGGGCTTGGCCTCCGGCGACGAAAACAGGCCGCAGATCGCGCGCACGATGTCGATGGTGCCGACCGGCGCGATCAGGTAGTCGCTGACGCCGCGCCGCGTCAGGTCGCGATAGAGCGTGACGTCGTTGACGCGGCCGACGACGATGACGCGCGTGCCGGCGTCGCAGACTTCGGCGAGCTGGTCGAGCCGGCCGAGAATGGCATCGCCGCGGCTTTCCGCCTCGATCACGATGACGTTCGGCGTCGGCGAGGTGCGATAGGCCTCGACGGCGGCAACCGCGCCGCCCATCTGGATTTTCACATGTGCCTTCGACAATCGGCGATCCTCACCGGCGGCCTGCACCGCGGCGGCGGTTTCAACCGTTTCGCAGAAGGCCTGCACCGAAACGCGCGGTGCCGGCGCGATGTGTTCGTCGGCGGCGACCGATATGGCCGGCGCCTGAGCGTCCTGGGTCTGGCGTGCGTAACTGATCATCGTCCGGCTTCACTGAGTTTGGTCTTATCGGTCTCCGGCACCCTCTCGCGGTAGGTGTCGTAGGAGGTCG
>JAUSBQ010000384.1 GCA_030651965.1 Pseudolabrys sp.
CTGGTGTTCGGCGGCAGTCAGGGCGCGCGGGTGATGTCGGAGATCGTACCGCCGGCGGTCGCGCTGCTCGGCGCCGATATCCGCGCCCGGCTGCACATCGTCCAGCAGGCGCGGCCCGAGGACATCGACGCGGTATCGGCGCATTACGCCAGGCTGGGCGTCGCCATCAGTTGCGCGGCGTTCTTTGCCGACCTGCCGGTGCGCATGGCGGCGGCGCATCTGGTCATCGCCCGTTCCGGCGCCTCCACGGTGGCGGAACTCTCGGCCATCGGCCGTCCGGCCATCCTGGTGCCGTTGCCGAATGCGCTGGATCAGGACCAGTTCGCCAATGCTGGCGTGTTGCAGGACGCCGGCGGCGCCATCCGCATTGTGCAGCGCGATTTCACGCCGGACCGGCTGGCCGCTGACATCGCCCGCCTGGCCGGCGATCCGAAAGCTCTCGCCGGCATGGCCGAAGCGTCGAAAGCGGCCGGCGCCATCGACGCCGCCGAACGGTTGGCCGATCTCGTGCTCGGAATCGCCGGCCGTTAACCCCACTCAACGCAAGCTATTGAACCAATTTTGCTTTCACGCGTTCATTGGCGTGGGGGAGTGGGGATTAGCACGATGCAGCCAACCGGCCGCCTGGCGGATTCAAAAAGCGACGACGGGCGATATCGGCTCCTGATCGAGGCGATCACCGACTACGCGATCTATATGCTCGACCCGACCGGCGTGGTGAGCAGTTGGAACCCCGGCGCGCAGCGCTTCAAGGGCTATGACGCCGACGAAATCATCGGCAAGCATTTCTCCCAATTCTATACCGAGGAAGACCGGGCAACCGATCTGCCGGCGCGGGCGCTGGAGACGGCGCGGCGCGAAGGCAAGTTCGAATCCGAAGGCTGGCGCATGCGCAAGGACGGCACGCGGTTCTGGGCCTATGTCGTCATCGACCCGATCCGCCTGCGGTCCGGCGAGGTGATCGGCTTCGCCAAGATCACGCGCGACCTCACCGAGCGCAAGGCGGCCGAGGAAACGCTGCGCCGGAGCCAGGAGGAATTCCGGCTGCTGGTGCAGGGCGTCACCGACTACGCCATCTACCTGCTCGACCCGTCCGGCCATGTCAGCAACTGGAATGTCGGCGCCCAGCGCATCAAGGGCTATCTGCCGGAAGAGATCATCGGCAAACATTTCTCGCAGTTCTACGCCGAGGAGGATCGCGCCGCCGGCATGCCGGAGAAGGCGCTTGAGGCCGTGCGGCGCGACGGCCGCTTCGAACACGAAGGCTGCCGTCTGCGCAAGGACGGCTCGGGGTTCTGGGCGCATGTCGTCATCGACGCGATCCGCCGCGACGACGGTGAATTGCTGGGCTACGCCACGGTCACCCGCGATATCACCGAACGCCGCGATGCGCAGGAGAAGCTCGATAAAACCCGCGAAGCCTTCATGCAGGCGCAGAAGATGGAAGCCATCGGCCAGTTGACCGGCGGCGTCGCGCACGACTTCAACAATCTTTTGATGGCGGTGCTCGGCAGCCTCGAATTGATGCGCAAGCGGCTGCCGGACGATCCGAAACTGCTGTCGCTTCTGGAAAACGCGGTGCGCGGCGCCGAGCGCGGCGCCGCCTTGACCAAGCGCATGCTGACTTTCGCGCGCCGTCAGGAGCTCAAACAGGAACCCGTCGATATCCCCGATCTGGTGCGCGGCATGGCGGAACTGTTGCAGCGCTCGCTGGGCCCGGCGGTGTCGCTCGAGACGCGCTTTCCGCCCCGGCTGCCGCCGGTATCGGCCGACGCCAACCAACTCGAACTGGCGCTGCTCAATCTCACGGTCAATGCGCGCGATGCCATGCATTATGGCGGCGAGATCGTCATCGCGGCGAATGAACTGACCCTCGAGAACGGCGATGGCCGTCTCAAGCCCGGCCATTACGTTCATCTTCGCGTCAGCGACACCGGCACCGGCATGGACGAAGCGACATTGCGCCGGGCCACCGAGCCGTTTTTCACCACCAAGGAGCCGGGCAAGGGCACCGGGCTGGGCCTCTCGATGGTGCATGGCCTGGCCGAACAGTTCGGCGGGCGCTTCAATCTGCGGAGCAAGGTGGGCGAGGGCACGACGGCCGAACTCTGGCTGCCGGTGGCACAGGCCAAGGCCAATGCGCCCGGCCGGCCGCGTCCTGGCGACAGTGCCGCAGAGAACGCTCTGCCATTGCGCATCGTCGCCGTCGACGACGATCCGCTGGTTCTCACCAACACTGTCGCGATGCTCGAATATCTCGGCCACGTCTGCTACGCGGCATCGTCGGCGCAACAGGCGCTGGATATCCTGAAGTCGGACGACAAGATCGACCTCGTCATCACCGACCAGATCATGCCGAAAATGACCGGGCTGCAATTGGCCAAGGCCATCCAGAGCGACCGGCCGAATTTCCCCGTTATCCTGGCCAGCGGCTATGCCGGCCTCGACCAGGAGTCCGCGATCAAGGTGCCGCTGCTTGCCAAGCCCTTTACATTGGACCAGTTGGCCGCGCAGATCGTCCGCCTGGACGTGCAGCCGCGCGGCGGCGGAGAATCGGCGCTATTCCCCGGCAGCGGGCCGGAATAGGCGTTCTCTCCCTTAAAATGGCTTGTCACGGGGCGAACGGCGAATTAGCCATCAGCCTTGGCCGGACTAGTCGCCGTTCAGCGGCTTTGCCATCCCGGTCGCGGCCCGCGCCTTCAAGGACTTTTCGACAATGAAACTGCCACGCGACATTGGACCGGTGCATTTCGTCGGCATCGGCGGCATCGGCATGAGCGGCATCGCCGAAGTGCTGGTGACTTTGGGCTACACGGTCCACGGCTCGGACGTCGCCGATAACGCCAACGTCAAGCGCCTGCGCGACATGGGCGTGACCGTCAACATCGGCCACAAGGCCGAGAACGTCGATGGCGCCGACGTGGTCGTGGTGTCATCCGCCATCAAGCCGGACAATCCCGAGCTCATCGCCGCGCGCGCGCGGCGTCTGCCGGTGGTGCGGCGCGCCGAGATGCTGGCCGAGCTGATGCGGCTGAAATCTTGCGTCGCCATTGCCGGCACCCACGGCAAGACCACGACGACGTCGATGGTGGCGACCTTGCTCGATTCCGGCGGCTTCGATCCGACCGTCATCAATGGCGGCATCATCAATGCCTACGGCACCAATGCGCGTCTCGGCGCCGGCGTCTGGATGGTGGTCGAGGCCGACGAATCCGACGGCACCTTCCTCAAGCTGCCGGCCGATGTCGCCATCGTCACCAATGTCGATGCCGAGCATCTCGATCACTTCGGCACCTTCGCCGCCGTGCAGGAAGCTTTCATTCATTTCGTCGAGAACGTGCCGTTCTATGGATTTGCGGTGATGTGCACCGATCATCCGATCGTGCAGCGGCTGGTCGGCCGCATCGCCGACCGCCGCATCGTCACCTATGGCGAGAATCCGCAGGCCGACGTGCGGCTGGTCGATCTTGCGAACGACGACGGCACGCAGCGCTTCGGCGTGCTGTTCCGCGACAGCGCCGGCAAAGAACTCCACGCCATCCGCGATCTGGCTTTGCCGATGCCAGGCCGTCACAACGCGCTCAACGCCACCTCGGCCATCGCGGTCGCGCATGCGCTCGGCATTGCCGACGACAAGATCCGCGCGGCGCTCGCCAAGTTCGGCGGCGTCAAGCGCCGCTTCACCAAGGTCGGCGAGTGGAACGGCGCCACCATCATCGACGATTACGGCCACCACCCGGTCGAGATCGCGGCGGTGCTGAAAGCCGCGCGCGAGTCGACCAAGGGGCAGGTGATCGCGGTGGTGCAGCCGCATCGCTATACGCGGCTGAACAGTTTGTTCGAGCCGTTCTCGACCTGCTTCAACGATGCCGATGCCGTGGTGGTGGCGAATGTCTATGCCGCCGGCGAAGCGCCAATCGAAGGCGCCGACCGCGATCATCTGGTGCAGGCGTTGCGCGCGCGCGGCCATCGTCAGGTGATGCCGCTCGACGGTCCGGAGCAACTTGCCGGTATCGTCAAGGGATTGGCCAAGCCGGGCGATTACGTCGTGCTGTTAGGGGCCGGCAACATCACGCAATGGGCCTACGCGCTGCCGGGCGAGCTTGCGGCGCTCGACAGTGGGAAATAGCCTTTCGCCGTCATGGCCGGGCATGTCCCGGCCATCCACGTCTTTCATATTCTGGGGGAAATTCGGGGTGCTCCATGAATAAAGAAAATCTCGAGGCGGACGAGTCAGATTTCACCGACGACGATGTGCTGTTGACGGAAGAGCAGCTGCAGGAACTTCGAAGGCGGCTAGCAGAGCATAGACGCGATCCCAGTTCGGCAATTCCGGTCGAAGACTTTATAAAGAAAATGCGGGAGCGCTTTGAGTGAGGCGCAATCCGCCTTCACCGTCATGGCCGGGCTTGACCCGGCCATCCAGATAAGGGACGCATTGCACTCCTAAGCGGGATCACCGGGACAAGCTCGGTGATGACAGAAACAATGACCTTTCCCGACATCGTTCCCGATCTCAAAGCCCGCATGCCGGACTTGCGTGGACGCCTGGCCGCGAACCAGCCGCTCGGGCCGTTCACCTGGTTTCGCGTCGGCGGGCCGGCGCAGGTCTACTTCGCGCCGGAAGACGACAACGACCTCGCTTATTTTCTGAAAGCTCTGCCGGCCGACATCGCGGTCACCGTCATCGGCGTCGGCTCCAATCTGATCGTGCGCGACGGCGGCATCGCAGGCGTGGCGATCCGGCTTGGCCGCGGCTTCAACGCCATCGCCTGCGAGGGCGATACGGTGCGCGCCGGCGCCGCCGCGCTCGACAAGCGCGTCGCCGAGGCGGCGGCGGAGGCCGGCATCGGCGGACTGGAATTCTACTACGGCATTCCCGGCACCATCGGCGGCGCCATCCGCATGAATGCCGGCGCCAATGGCGGCGAGACCAAGGACGTGCTGGTCTCGGCCACCGGCGTGACGCGCGCCGGCGACATCGTCACGCTCGCCAACGCCGATTTGAAATTCCGCTATCGCGGCAACGGCGCCGATCCGGGAATCGTCTTCACCTCGGCGCTCTATCGCGGCAAACCCACCGACGCCGGGGCGATCCGCGCCCGCATGGCCGAGGTGCAGCATCACCGCGAAACGGCGCAGCCCATCCGCGAGAAGACCGGCGGCTCGACCTTCAAGAACCCGCCCGGCCACAGCGCCTGGAAGCTGATCGACGAAGCCGGCCTGCGCGGCCATAGCGTCGGCGGCGCGCAGGTGTCGCAGATGCACTGCAACTTCCTCATCAATCTCGGCAGCGCCACCGCCGCCGATATCGAAACTTTGGGCGAGACCGTGCGCGCGCGGGTGAAAGAGCATTCCGGCATCGAACTGGAATGGGAAATTAAGAGAATTGGGGTTTCTTCTTATACCTCCCCCTGAAAGGGGGAGGTCGGTTTGCGAAGCAAACCGGGTGGGGGTCTGAAATTGTTGAGCCATGACCCCACCCCGGATCGCTGCGCGATCCGACCCTCCCCTTACAGGGGAGGGATAAGGAAGCAGGACGAAGGATTGGCATCATGAAACACGTCGCGGTCCTCATGGGCGGATGGTCGGCCGAGCGCGAAGTCTCGCTGAATTCCGGCAACGCCTGCGCCGATGCCGCCGAACGCGCCGGCTACCGCGTCACCCGCGTCGACGTCACCCGTGACATCGCCAGGGTGCTCGCCGACCTGAAGCCGGACGTTGTGCTCAATGTGCTGCACGGCCCGCCCGGCGAGGACGGCGCCTTGCAGGGGCTGCTGGAAGTCATCGGCATTCCCTACAGCCATTCCGGCATCATGGCCTCGGCGGTCGCGATGCAGAAGGAGATCGCCAAGACCGTGCTGCGGGCCGCCGGCGTCCCGGTGCCGGGCGGCCTGGTGGCAAACCGCCTCGACGTCGCCCGCGCGCACATGCTGCCGCCGCCTTATGTCATCAAGCCGCTGTCCGAAGGCTCCAGCATCGGCGTCTACATCGTGCGCGCCGATCAGGCCCATCCGCCGCAGGAGTTGATGCGGCCCGACTGGAAATATGGCGAGCGTGTCATGGTCGAGCCGTTCATCCCCGGCAAGGAATTGACCTGCGCGGTGATCGCCGAGAAGCCGACCGCCGTCATCGAGATCATCGCCCATACCGCGTTCTACGACTACGAAGCCAAATATGCGCCGGGCGGCTCGACGCATATTCTGCCGGCGCCGGTGCCGGCCGATGTCTATGCCGAATGCCAGCGCCTCGCCGTGCTCGCGCACAATGCGCTCGGCTGCCGCGGCGTCACCCGCGCCGATTTCCGTTACGACGACAGCAAGCCGGGCGTCACCGGCATCGCCTGTCTCGAGGTCAATACCCAGCCCGGCATGACCGCGACCTCGCTGGTGCCCGAACTCGCCGCCTATGCCGGCATGTCGTTCGAGGCGTTGGCGGCCTGGATGATCGAGGACGCGTCGCTGGGGAGGTAGGTCCGCAGCGCAACAACACCGCACTCTCTCGGCCTCATGCTGAGGAGCGCTCCGCAGGAGCGCGTCTCGAAGCACGAGGCCGCCATCCTTCGAGACGCATTGCTTTCGCAATGCTCAGGATGAGGGCGGAGTGGATGTGCCGCTTCAAAGCACCCTGATCCGCGGCCCTTGCCACCCGCGCCCGGTCAACTCCGTCACCGCCCAGACCAGCGCGTCGAGGCGATCCGGCGAGCCGCCCGACGACAGGCCACCGGAAGGATTGCCGCCAATCCCGAAATCGCACATCTGGTCTTCCAGCTCGGGCATCGGCTTGCCGACATGCTTGACCTTGCCTTGCGCATACAGCGCGGCAATCGGCTCGGCGCGCAGATATTTGCCGCGCCTTGCATGCACGGTCTTCAGCGGCACCGTTGCATCGACGTTGCGCAACACCGCGCCGACCATGTCGCCGCCCTGGTTCACCTCGGCGACAATCGCGTCGGCCTTGCGCCGCCTGAACAGCGCAATGGCGCGCGTCGCCCAGCCATGCGGCTGCAAGCCCGCGATGGTCGCGTCCTCCAGCACATAGACGGTGCCGTCTTCGCTGCGCCCGGCCGCGACAATGCCGCAGGCATCGGCACCCTCGCGTGAGCCCGCCGGCGGATCGATGCCGACCACGATCCGCATTAGGTCCGGCGCGGTATCGACACGCGCCGCTTCGATCATGGCGCGCGACCACAACGCGTCGGGCCGGTCCTCGATGATCTCGCCGTCGATCTCCTGCCGGCCGAGCCGGGTGCCGGCATAGCGCGCCACGACCTCGTCGAGAAATGCCGGCGACAGATGCGCCGCATTGGCTTTTGTTCCCGCGCGCGTCACCGCCGTTCGCGGATCGGCGACCAGCCGCTTCAGCAAGGCCAGCGGCTTCGGCGTCGTGGTGATGAGCTGGCGCGGACGCTGGCCCAGCCGCAAGCCGAATTGCAGCATGTCGAAGGCGGCATCGGCATAACGCCACTTGGCGAGTTCGTCGCACCACGCGGCGTCGAATTGCGGCCCGCGCAAACTGTCCGGATCGTCGGCGGAGAACGCCTGCGCCACCGCGCCATTGCACCATTCCAGCCGCAGGCGCGACGAGGTCCATGTCGGACGTTCCGAGCGCGGCGATGTGCGCAGCAGACCGGCGGGTCCCTCGATCATCACCTCGCGGACGTCGTGTTCGCTTTCGCCGACCAAAGCGATGTGGCCGAAGCGCCGCGCGGCATAAGGGCCGCGCCCATGGACGAGTGCGCGCACCCATTCGGCGCCTAACCTGGTCTTGCCGGCGCCGCGCCCGCCGAGCGCCAGCCACGTCGTCCACGGCCCGCCATTGTTGGCGAACAATGGCGCGTCCTGATGGCAATGGGCGAGGGTGGCGAAGTCTCTACTCATCCGCCTCCAGCGGCGCAGGCGGGGAATTTTCGACACCATCTCCAGCGTCAGTCCGGCTCGCGACGAACGCATCAATGCGCCGCGCAAGATCGAGACGGAATTCATCGATGTCTCTTGGCATGTCGTCATCATCGTCGATCGGTCCTGTGTCGGTTGAAGCCGCGCCACGCATTCCTTGCAACGCGCGCAGCGATTGGATGAGCAGCGTCAAATTGCGCGCGCCTTGCGGCGACTGGATGCCGTTGGCGGGCGCCAGTTGTTGGGCGGCAATGAGCTGCGCCAGGATTTGCTCCAGCTTGATGAGCAGGTCCGCTTGATTGGGCGCAGGCTCAACGGCGCTTGGACTCCCTCCCCCTGAAAGGGGGAGGGTCGGGGTGGGGGTCGCGCCGTCATCCTGAGGTGCGAGCGTAGCGAGCCTCGAAGGATGCGGCCCATTCGCCGCCAATGCATTCACTTCCGCGAGCAACTGCATTGCCGGCGACAGGCCGCGCTGACGCAGGCTGCGCTTGGCCCAGCCATGTTTCTCCGAAAGCGTGCTCAAGGTGGTGATGCCGATGCCGAGTTCGCGGGCGAGCTCGCGCATCGGCTGGTCGGTGCTCTCATAGCCCTGCCGCGCGGTCGCAAGGAATTCGTCGGTGTATTGCGCCATGGCAATGCTCCGTTGGTCAGGTCGATTGGTGTGGGGAATGTCCGCAGGCGTCCCGGCTAAAGCCGGGCGCAATTGCGCAACATGCCGGAAACATAGCCCAGCAGCGTCACGCTGTCAAGGACTAAAATCCGTAGATATTTCAGTGCCGTTAAGACAAACCTCACCCGGCCTCATGCTGAGGAGCCCGCCATAGCGCGCAGCGCGATGGCGGACGTCTCGAAGCAGGAGGCCGCCCCATCCTTCGAGACGCATCGCTATCGCAATGCTCCTCAGACGAGGGCGGAGACAGGCCCCGTAGCCCGGATGAAGCAAAACGAAATCCGGGGTGATCGTGAGTTTTGCCCCCGCATACGCTTCGTCCATGCGGGCTACAGGCTGACGCGCCAGCGGCCTTATTTATTCAGTGCCGCCGCGATGTCGTTGGTCGAATGGTTGGTCAGATCCTTCGGCAGACTGAGGACGATACTGTCCGCGACGGTCTTGTGCATGACGTCGCGCAATTGCCCCAGCGTCTGCGGGTCGGCCGCCAGAACCATGGCGTCGAATTCGTGGCCGTTTTTCATCTTGTTGAGCGTTTCGGCCAGTTGCTTGGCGAAGGTCGCCTCGTCGGTCTGATTGGGCGTCTGTTCCTCGGGACGCGAACCGGACGGCCCTTCGCTCTTCAAGTCCTTCGGCGACAGCCGCCTTTCTTCATGCAGCGTCACCGTGTTGCCGTCGCCGGTGTTGCGAAACAGGATGGCCTTGCGGCCGTCGGCGATGACGATAAGGGCTTTGTTCGGAATGGATGTCATGGGCAAGTCTCCGGGTGATGAAAGGAACGGATGGATTGAATAGGCGGCATCGGCGGGCGAGCCGCGGCGGAACCTGCTGGCGCCGCGTGATGACGCGCGTCATTTTGCTAGGCAAAGGCGGCAGGGAAGCGCTGCAAAAACGGCTCTGGATTGAACGCGTGGCGGGCGGCCGGGTTCCCGTGGCAAAACGGCGCCAGGCGTGATGCGCCCTGTGGGCGGCTCGGATGTGAGCCAGGGCAATTGCGAAGCGAATGGCGAGCGCCCCTTATTGTCAAGGACTAAAATCTATACTGGAAATGCTCTGAACGCGCAGTTCGGCAGAAAAGCATCTACACAATCCTCACGACTCCTTCTTCGAAAGCAGGAGCGCCGCAGTCTTCGCTTCAGTGGCGACTAAGACATCCTCGACTTGACTCGCCATAGCGCTGAAGACTCGCGACGCTGGTTGGCGACAGAAAGCCGGAATTGGTTTGATCGCTATTATCAGTTCGAGACTGAGCTTATACTTCGGCTCGGCGTCGGGGCCGACGACACAGA